>NZ_JBICJS010000045.1:0-418 GCF_043103305.1 Pseudomonas sp. YQ_5
CGCTGTCGCGGTAGCGCGCCAGGTCGCCGGTGCGGTACAGCCGCTGGCCGTGGCTGCCGAACGGGTCGGGCACGAAACGCTCGGCCGTCAGCGACGGGCGACGATGGTAACCACGCGCCAGCCCCTGGCCACCCAGCATCAGCTCGCCCATGGCTACCTGCGGCAGGGCTTCGAACGCCGGGCCAAGGATGTGCGTGTACAGGTTGGCGATCGGCCGGCCGATCGGCACGCTGTCACGCCCTTCGTCGACACAGGTCCAGTGGGTGACGTCGATCGCTGCCTCGGTCGGCCCGTACAGGTTGTGCAGGCGGGCACCGGGCAGGTGGCTGAACACCTGCTGCTGGGTGTCCACCGCCAGCGCCTCGCCGCTGCAGATCACCTGCCGCACGCTGTGGCAGCGCTGCAGGCCCGGCTCGCG
>NZ_JBICJS010000046.1:0-42901 GCF_043103305.1 Pseudomonas sp. YQ_5
CGGCAGGTGGAAATTGGCCAACAGGCCCGGCCCTTTCGCGGGTGAACCCGCTCCTACAGGGGGTTGTGGTTTCCCTGTAGGAGCGGCTTCAAAGAACGGCGCAAGCGTACCTCAGCAGCAATCACCGTATCTGATGTTTGTGCAGCAACCGATAGAACGTCGGCCGCGAGACGCCCAGCACTTTGGCCGCCACGCTCAGGTTGTCGCTGTGCCGGTTGAGCACATCGCACAGCGCCTGTCGCTCGGCGCGGTGCTTGTATTCTTCCAGCGTGCCCAGCGGCTGTTGTTCCGGGTCGAGCAACTGCAACCCAAGGTCCTGCGCCTCGATCTGCCGTCCTTCAGCCAGCACCAACCCGCGGCGCACACGGTTGGCCAGCTCGCGCACATTACCCGGCCAGTCATGCCGGCCCATCGCCGCCAGGGCATGGTCGCTGAACGACCGCGGCCGACGCCCGGTTTCCACGCTGTAGAAATGGGCGAAATGGCTAGCCAGCATCGACAGGTCACCATGCCGGTCGCGCAACGGCGCGGTCACCACCTGCAAGACGTTCAGGCGGTAATACAAGTCTTCGCGGAAACGCCCTTGCTCGATGGCCCGCTCGAGGTCCACATGAGTGGCCGCCAGCACCCGTACATCCACCGGTATTGGCTGGCTGCCACCCACCCGCTCAATGTGCTTCTCCTGCAGGAACCGCAGCAGGTTGGCCTGCAACTCCAACGGCAAATCGCCGACTTCATCAAGGAACAGCGTGCCGCCATCGGCCGCTTCGATACGCCCGGCCTTGCGCTGGTGGGCACCGGTAAAGGCGCCCTTCTCATGGCCGAACAGTTCGGACTGGATCAAGTGCTCGGGGATCGCCCCGCAGTTGATAGCGATGAACGGCTGCTCGCTGCGTAGCGACTGGCGGTGCAGGGTGCGCGCCACCAGCTCTTTGCCGGTGCCGCTCTCACCGCGGATCAGCACAGGCGATTCGGTGGGTGCCAGTTTGCCCAGCAACTTGCGCAACTCGCGGATAGGCCGGCTTTCGCCGAGCAACTCATGGGTCGTCTCATCGACCTTGACGGCTCCCTTGCCACGCAGGCGTGCCATGCCAAAGGCCCGGCCCAGGGTTACCTGCACACGGGAAACGTCGAACGGCAGGGTATGGAAGTCGAAAAACCATTCACATACAAAATCGCCGAACGCCGGCATGCGCAGCTGGTCGGCACTGAGCACGGCAATCCATTCGGTGTTGCTGCGCTTGATCATGTCCTTGACCGCGTCCGGGTGCCTCAGGTGCGAGGCCTGCAAGCGCAATAGCCCGACATCGCAAGTGTGGTCCAGCGCAGCCCCGAGCATGCAGCTGTCCACATCCCAGCCTGCGTTGCGCAGGCCAGGTAACAAACGGTGGCAATCGTCGCAGGGGTCGACGATAAGCAAACGGCGTTGAGCGGCAGGCTGCTGCATGACCGGTCCTTGGCGCCAGTTTTTGGTTTTTTGAAATAAAACAGCAAGTTGTGGCGCTCGTTTAACAGTAGCAACGAAGTTGACGGTTCCCAGTACCGTTTGTCTGCCGAATCATTTTCTTACAAACCGCCACGGGAATTTTCGCACTTTATCGACATCACATGGCGGCGCAGGCAAGAACAGCGTCACCCCTGAAAAAAATTTTACAACCAATGTGTGACTTACCCACTAACAACGAGCATCAGTACACACAACCCCGCGCTGCACTTCGCGATACATGAGGCGACTTTAAAGCAACGCGGACTTCACTTCGATGTTTGGGACCATAGAGAGACCGAACCATGAATGCCCCGCTCCGTGTCAACGAAGCACTGCTGATTGCCGACCACGCCTTCGAACCGTTCCAGTGCGTAGCCTGGGATGCGCCCAACGGTACTGGTGAACTGAGCCTGGCAGTGATCGACCGGACCAGCACCCGCATCGGCGCCAAGCAGGTGTCGTCGCGCATCTACTCCGACCCGACCCAATGGGCCAGCCTGATCGAAGAAGTGCGCGCCGAACTGTGTGAAAAGGGTTACGACCTGCAACCGTGGTCGATGCCAAAGTAATATCGGCCGGCACAGCAAGTGCGTGCACTGTCACGCACTTGTACAACTTCTCTGTTGCTGTTGCGACAACTTTTCTGATTGCGACATAGTGTCGCAAAGCGCCCTTTCAATCCACCACCTTGAATTGTTGCAAATGCTGGTAATCGGCGTGCAATTGTTCTGCCAGACGCTGCGCGCGCCCCAGGCGCACTGGCGTCAGCTCCATATCGACCAACAACGTGGCGCACGGCATCGGTTGCACGACATTGCAGTGCTGCAGGCGACCGTCGGTGAACACCAGGCAACGCAAGGCCTCTTGCGGATGCGCTCGCTGCCGCGCCTGTAGCCAGTGCCGCGCCTGCTCCAGTGCGGCCAACAGCGGCGTGCCCCCACCTGCCCCCAAGGCCTGCAGCCAGGGTTGCAAGGCGGCGGATGCCTTCAGCCCGTGGCGCTGCCACTGTGGCGTGCGCCCGCTGGCAGTCAGCAGGGCCAGGCGGGCGCGCTGGCGATAGGCCTGGTCGAACAATGCCGCCAGCAGCCCTTTGGTCTGCGCCAACGCCTGATGACGCCGGGTTGAAGCCGAGGCATCGACGATCACCAGCCACAATTCTGCAGGCCTGCCCTTGCGCTGCTGCCAGCACAGGTCCTCTCGCAGACGTGGCCGCCCTTTGAGCAAGGTCGGCAGCCAGGCCACCCGGCCAGCCGCCGCATGACGCACGGGGCCACGGCGGGTACCGTTCTGCTTGCCTTTGCCCGCTCTGGCATCCGCCCCCCTGGCTGGTGGCTGGGGGATGCTCAGGGCTTTTTTGCCCAGTTCGGCACCTCGCGGCGGGCGCCGCTGGCCACCGGCTGTGCCGGCAATGCCCCCCAGTCGCCCTGCCCGCCCTGTTCACCAGGGTTGTCGGCACTTTGATGACGGGGCTGCTGCTCAGGCGGCGGTGGCGCCGACGGCGGGTTGGCCTGGGGCGTCATACGGCGGCGATGACGCAAGGCGAATTCGGCCACCGCCTCGACATCCACTTCTTCGATAGCCGCAGCGCCGCGCCAGGCACAGTGGGCGCGCGCAGCGCGCAGCCACACCAGGTCGGCGCGCAGGCCGTCCACGCCAGCGGCGTAGCAGCGCTCGGTAATCCAGGCCAGCGCCTGGTCATCCAGGGCAATGTCGGCCAGGGCCTGGCGCGCCGCCTGGCAGCGCTCGCGCAGTTGCGCCTGGGCCTGGGCCCAGTGTGCGCAGAACGCCTGAGGGTCACTGTCGAAGGCCAGACGGCGGCGAATGATCTGCTGCCGGGCCTCGGGCTCCGGCAAGCCCTCCAGCGCCACGTTCAATCCGAAACGGTCGAGCAACTGCGGGCGCAGTTCGCCTTCTTCCGGGTTCATGGTGCCGATCAGTACAAAGCGAGCGCTGTGCCGGTGCGAGATACCGTCACGCTCGACGCGGTTTGTGCCGCTGGCAGCCACGTCAAGCAACAGATCGACCAAGGTGTCGGGCAGCAGGTTGACCTCATCGACATACAGCACACCGCCGTCAGCCTGGGCCAGCACGCCCGGAGAAAACTGCGCCTTGCCCTGCCCTAGCGCGGCATCCAGGTCGAGGGTGCCGACCAACCGCTCCTCACTGGCGCCCAATGGCAAAGTGACGAACGGGCCTTCGCCAAGCAGGTCGGCCAGGCCACGGGCCAGGGTGCTCTTGGCCATGCCACGCGGCCCTTCGATCAGCACACCACCGATCCTGGGGTCGATGGCGGTCAGGCACAGCGCCAGCTTGAGGTCGTCTGCACCGACCACGGCCGCCAGCGGAAATTGTACGGATTCACTCATTTCAAGCCTGTTCCTCGCCGTCGAGCAGTTGTTCCTCAAGGGCTTCGCGGTAGTCGCCCGGCGCCTGCCACAAACCGCGCTGCTGGGCCTCCAGCAGGCGCTCGGTGAGGTCGCGCAAAGCCTCGGGGTTGTGCTCGCGCATGAAATCGCGGGTCGCCGGGTCGAGCACGTAAGCATCGGCCAGCCCCTGGTAATGATGGTCGTCGATCAGGTGCGTGGTGGCGTCGAAGGCGAACAGGTTGTCGACTGTCGCTGCCATCTCGAAGGCACCCTTGTAGCCGTGACGCTTGACCCCGTCGATCCACTTGGGGTTGAGCGCACGGGCACGGATCACCCGGTTCAGCTCTTCCTTGAGGGTACGGATGCGCGGTCGGTCGGCCTGGCTGTGGTCGCCATGGTAGCTGGCCACCACCGCCCCGGACAGGGTTTCCGAGGCCGCCAGCATGCCGCCCTGGAACTGGTAGTAATCGTTGGAATCGAGCAGGTCGTGCTCGTGGTTATCCTGGTTCTGCAGCACCGCCTGCACCTTGGCCAGGCGCTGGGCGAACTGGGCGCGGGCCGGGGTGCCGTCGTCGCTGCCACCGTAGGCATAGCCGCCGTGGTTGAGGTAGACCTCAGCCAGGTCGTCGCGACTGTGCCACAAGCGCCCATCGATGGCGTTCTGCACCCCGGCACCGTAAGCGCCAGGTTTGGCACCGAACACCCGCCAGCCTGCCTGACGCGCGGCCTGCTCGGCATCCACGCCTTGAGCCTGCAACGCTGCCCGTTCGCTGCGCACGCGGGCAGCCAGGGGGTTGAGGTCGTCAGGTTCGTCCAGCGCGGCCACTGCCTGCACGGCGGCGTCGAACAGGCGGATCAGGTTGCCGAAGGCATCACGGAAGAAGCCGGAAACGCGCAAGGTCACGTCCACCCGCGGGCGGTCGAGCAAGCTCAACGGCAAAATTTCGAAGTCGTCCACGCGCTGGCTGCCGGTGGCCCAGACAGGCCGCACGCCCATCAGCGCCATGGCTTGCGCGATGTCGTCGCCGCCGGTGCGCATGGTCGCCGTGCCCCATACCGACAGGCCGAGCTGACGCAAGTGGTCGCCGTGGTCCTGCAGATGGCGTTCGAGGATCAGGCTGGCCGAGGCGAAGCCCAGGCGCCAGGCCGTGGTGGTGGGCAGGTTGCGCACGTCCACGGTATAGAAGTTGCGGCCGGTGGGCAGCACATCAAGGCGCCCTCGGCTTGGCGCACCACTGGGGCCGGCGGGCACGAAGCGCCCGGCCAGTGCCGCCAGCAGGCCATGCATTTCAGCCGTGCCGCAGGCGTCCAGGCTGGGTGCGACCGCCTCACACAGGGCCTGCACGACAGCGTGCACCGGTTGCCACTCACTCAGGTCGGGTAACTGTACTGTGCCCTCCAGTGCCTGCCCAATCACCTGCAGTGCCAACAGCTCAAGGCGCTCGCGGGTATCGCCACAGGTGCGCCAGGGTTCATTGCTCATGGCCTGCAGCTGTTCAGGGCGCATGCCCTGCCACGGCTGCCCAAGGTCGCAATCGAGCGGGTCCCAGCCCGGCACCAGTGCTTTCGCCAGGGCCCGCAGCAGGCTGGCATTACCGCCACGGCCGTCGCCACGCTCGACCCGCAACAACGCCAGCAGCGTATCCAGGCGCAGCCGCCCTTCAGGTGACTGACCAAACACGTGCAGGCCATCGCGAATTTGCGACTCCTTCAGGTCGCACAGGTAGGTATCCAGGCGCGGCAGCCAAAGCGCCGCATCGTCCAGTTGCCCTTCCAGTTGCAACTCACGGTCAATGTGGTTGGCCTTGACCAGCTCGAGGATGTCACGCTGCAACTCGCGGGCACGCCGAGGGTCGAGCAACTGCGCTTCGTAGAATTCGTCGGCCAGTTGTTCCAGGTGGCGCAGCGGGCCATAGGTTTCGGCACGGGTCAGCGGCGGCATCAGGTGGTCGATGATCACCGCCTGGGTACGGCGCTTGGCCTGGGCGCCCTCGCCCGGGTCGTTGACGATGAACGGGTAGATGTTCGGCAGCGGACCGAGCAGCGCGTCCGGCCAGCACTGCGCCGATAGCCCGACGCCTTTGCCGGGCAACCATTCGAGGTTGCCGTGCTTGCCGACGTGGATCACCGCATCGGCGGCAAATGCGTGACGCAGCCAGAAGTGAAACGCCAGGTAGCCGTGCGGTGGCACCAGGTCAGGGTCGTGATACACCGCGCTAGGGTCCACCTGGTAGCCCCGCGCCGGCTGGATACCAACGAAGGTCAAGCCAAAGCGCAGGCCGGCAACCATCAACCGGCCGCTGCGGTACATCGGGTCCTGTTCGGGCGGCCCCCAGCGTTCCAGTACTGCCTGGCGGTTGGCCTGCGGCAGGCGCTCGAAGGCCACCTGGTAATCCGCCAGGCTCAGGCTCTGGGCGCAGGGGCGCTGGTCGAGGTGGTCGAGGTCGTTGGTCACGCCACCGAGCAACTGGTGGATCAGTTGCGTACCACTGCCCGGCAGTTCGGCCAGCGGATAGCCTTCGGCCTGCAGCGCCTTGAGGATGTTGAGTGCGGCGGCGGGCGTGTCCAGGCCGACACCATTACCAATGCGGCCATCCCGGGTCGGGTAGTTGGCCAGCACCAGGGCTACACGCTTCTGGGCATTGGGCAGGCGGGCCAGCTCGACCCAGCGGCGGGCCAATTCGGCGACAAAGTCCATGCGCTCGGGGTGGGCGCGGTAGCAGACAACGTCGGACTGGCTGCGCTCGCTGCGCCAGGCCATGTCCTTGAAACTGACCGGGCGCGTGATGATGCGCCCGTCCAGCTCCGGCAACGCAATGTGCATGGCCAGGTCGCGCGCCCCCAGGCCCTGCTCGCTGGCTTCCCAGCCAGGCTGGTTGTCCTGCGCGCAGATGGCCTGCAGCACCGGGATGTCGCGGCGGAACGGGCGCAGGTTGGGACGCTCGGGGCTGGACAAGGCGAAACCGGTGGTATTGACCAGCACTTCGGCGCCGACCTCGTCCAGCCAGGCTTCGACCTGTTCCAGGCAGGCGCTTTCCTTGAGGCTGGCCACGGCGATCGGCAACGGGTTCAGGCCGGCAGCCTGCAGGCGCTGGCAGAACACGTCGATGAAGGCGGTATTGGCCGCTTGCAGGTGCGAGCGGTAGAACAGTAACGGCGCCACCGGCTGTTCGGGGTGCCAGTGCGGGTACCAGTCCTCGAGTGTCGCGCTGCCGTTGGCCGGGTGATAGACCGCCGTGCGCGGCAAAGGCTGCGGTTCGTCCCAGGCATAGTCGCGGCCCAGCCACTGGCTGGCCAGGCAGTTGAACAGGTTGATGGCGTTGGCCTTGCCGCCCTGGCGCAGGTAATGCCAAAGCCGCTCGGCCTGCTCACCGCGGACGTTGCCCAGGCTGGTCAGCTCCGGGTCTGGGCGGTCGTCGCCCGGCACCAGAATCAGCTGCACGCCACGGGCGGCCAGCTCGACCAGTTGTTCGACACCATAGCGCCAGTAACCAACGCCACCGTGCAGCGACACCAGGATGACCTTGGCATGGCGCAGCACCTGGTCGACATACAGGTCGACCGATGCATGGTTCTGCACCTGCATCGGGTTGGCCAGGCGCAGGCTGGGAAAGTCTTCGGGCAATTGCTCGGCGGTGTCGGCGAGCAATGCCAGGTGCGAATCGCCGCTGCAGAGAATCACCAGCTCGGCGGGTGTCTGGCCGAGGTCGGCAATGCTGTCATCCGGTACGAAACCACCGGGCTGGGTCCGCAGCAGGTGCATGGGTCAGGCGCCCAGTGCCTGGCGCAGGCGCGCTTCCAGCTGGGCAGCATCGAGGTCCTGGCCGATCAGCACCAGGCGGGTAATGCGCGGCTCGTCGGCACGCCAGGCGCGGTCGAAGTGCTTGTCGAAACGGGTGCCCACGCCTTGTACCAGCAGGCGCATCGGCTTGCCCGGGATGGCGGCGAAGCCTTTGGCGCGCAGGATACCGAACTCCACCACCAGCTGGGTCAGCGCATCGAGCAGCAGGCTTTCGTCGGCTTCAGGCAGGTCGATGGAGATGGAATCGAAAGCGTCGTGGTCATGATCGTCATGATCGTCGCCGTCGTGGTGGGAATCGTGGTGAGTTCGACGGCCATCGATATGTGACTCGGACTCGGCACCCACGCCCAGCAGCACGTCCAGTGGCAGCTTGCCGCTGCTGGCCTCGATCACTTTCACCGCCGGCGGCAGTTCTTCGGCCACCTCGGCACGCACCTTGGCCAGGCCTTCGGCGTCGATCAGGTCGGCCTTGTTCAACACCACCAGGTCGGCGCTGGCCAGCTGGTCAGCGAACAGCTCGTGCAGGGGCGATTCATGGTCCAGGTTAGGGTCGAGCTTGCGCTGGGCATCGACCTGGTCCGGGTAGGCGGCGAAGGTGCCAGCGGCCACGGCCGGGCTGTCGACCACGGTGATGACCGCATCGACGGTGCAGGCATTGCGGATTTCCGGCCACTGGAACGCTTGTACCAATGGTTTGGGCAGGGCCAGGCCGCTGGTTTCGATGAGAATGTGGTCGAGGTCGCCACGGCGTGCGACCAGCTCGCGCATCACCGGGAAGAATTCTTCCTGCACGGTGCAGCACAGGCAACCGTTGGCCAGTTCGTAGACGCGGCCGCTGGCTTCTTCCTCGGTGCAACCGATGCTGCACTGCTTGAGGATTTCGCCATCGATGCCCAGTTCGCCGAACTCGTTGACGATGACCGCAATGCGGCGGCCCTGGGCGTTGTCGAGCATGTGGCGCAGCAAGGTGGTCTTGCCCGAGCCGAGGAAGCCGGTGACGATGGTGACGGGGAGCTTGGCCAGTGTTTTCATGTCGCATTGCCCTTGGCAGTGTGGCGCGGGCATGCAGGACGACAGCCGCGGGCCGGACCGGCCGGGCTTGTTCGCCACCGGATCACCCCGCCCGGTTGAAAGTCGAAAACGTGACGAGGCAGGTCTCCTGGCTTGCACCGTTCCATGCCCCCGTTCAGTTGAACAGCGGGCTGGCGGGATGACGCCTTCCCGCGCGCTGGCGCAGTGGCTGTGTCGATCCGTTGTCGGTGCTTACAGTTGCGGGGGCAGCCGCGGCTTGTACCGCGTTCCCGTCTTAGCTCCGGCCATGCCGAAGAACCTCGAAGTGGGCAAGGCTACGCAGTGGCTGGCGGGTGGTCAACCATTGCTGCCGGCTGGTCGACCATAAGGGCAGCAACTGCGCTACAGTGGCACTTTTTCAACGGACAAGGACGCCCCATGCCCCTCGCCCCCGCCCTACCGGTATTGCGCATGTTCTCCGCCGACAAGGCCAAGGCTTTTTACCTGGATTTTCTGCAGATGCTGGGGCAAGACCCGTTCGGCAACCGCCTGCGCTTTTGCCAGCAGATCGATGACGAGGCCAACCCATGAAGGCATTGGGCAAACGCGAGATAAGTCGCCTGGAGCGGGAGTTGGTCGCGTGCCTGACCGATGCCTGCGAAGCCGCCAAGGCGGAGATTGTCGGCTTTAGTTGGCTTACCCATCGCCTCGACCCCGAGGACTTTCCGAGCAGCCTGCGTATCACCTGGGTATTCGAGCAAGAGGCCGACAAGGCAGCGGCCGTGGTCGGTGATGCGAAGGCGCGCATGCTGGCGCTTACCGGCCTGGCGCTGGAGCAAGCCGGCATTCAGCTGGACCATCCGGCCTGGCATGTGCGATTCGACAGTGAAGAGGCCTGCGCGCACGGCCACGGCGGAGACTGGGCCAAGCGCTTGCAGACGCAGCGCTGAGCCCCAACCGGCAGCCGGTGCTTTACCCGGCCCCAAACGGTCCGTTAGGCTACGCATTCCCTAAATTACGAGGTGTTCGTCCAATGCGCCATTGATGCCGCCGTCCGTTCGACGGCCAGTCTTCAGCCTCCGGTTCGTTCCGGAGATGTCGCGGCATTTGTGGAGTTGTACATGACGAACACGTCGATTCTGACGCTGGACAGCGTTTCCTTGGCCTTGCCTGATGGCAGGCCACTGTTTAGCAACCTCAACGAAACCTTCGACCAACGCCGCACCGGCCTGGTCGGGCGCAATGGCGTGGGCAAAAGCCTGCTAGGGCAGATTCTTGCCGGCCAGCGTGAACCGAGCAGCGGCCATTGTCGGCGCCTCGGGCCTGTCCACTTGCTGGACCAGCAAGTCATCGAGCGCAGCGCCACGCTGGCCGACCTGGCCCAAGTGGGGCCGGTGATTGCAGCGCTGGAGCGCATCGAGCGAGGCAGCATCGAGCCCCAGGATTTCGACACCGTTGGCGAGCGCTGGGATATGCGCGAGCAATTGCAGCTGCAGCTTCAGGGCCACGGCCTGGGTCAACTTGACTGGCGCCAGCCCGCTCGGACCCTGAGCGGTGGCCAAGCCATGCGCGTGGCACTGATTGGCGCGTGGCTTAGCGGTGCCGATTACCTGATCCTCGACGAGCCAAGCAATCACCTGGACAGCAACGCCCGCGCCCAGTTGCTGAGCATGATCGAAGCCTGGGACCGTGGCTTGCTGGTGATCAGCCATGACCGCAGCCTGCTGGCGCACATGGCACGCATTGTCGAACTATCCAGCCTGGGCTTGCAGGCCTATGGTGGCAACTACAGCCTCTATAGTGCGCAAAAAACCAACCAGACGGCGCAGGCACAGCAGCAACTTGCCCGGCTGAAGCAGGCGCAGCAACGACAGGCCCGTGAACTGCAGCGCCAACGCGAAGACCTGGAGCGCCATCAGGCCCGGGCCGGGCGCCAAGCCAGGCACGCCAACCAGGCCAAGATCCTGGTCGACCGCAAGCAGGAGCGCAGCCAGGCCACTGCCGGCAAGCAGCGCCGCGACCATCGCGATGCTCGGCAAACGCTATTGGGCAAAGTGCGTGACGCCGCCCGCAAGGTGGAGCAAGACAGCGCTATTACCTTGCACGCACCCACCCCTCAGCGTCATCCGGGCCGAGAAGTGTTGGCCTTGCAGGCACTTTGCTTGCCCCATGGCACCCGCAAAGCGCTTGACCTGCGCTTGTGCTTGGGTCAGCGCGTAGGGCTGATCGGCGCCAATGGCAGTGGCAAGTCCACCCTGCTCAGGCTGCTGAATGGGGAATTGCCGGCATCGCCCGACAACGTGCGCCTCAGTGGTGAGACCGCCCTGCTCGACCAGCACTGCAGCACCCTGCCAGGCAACCGTAGCGTGCTCGAACACCTACGCCAAGCCAACCCGACGCTGGCCCAGGGAAAATTGCGCAGCCGCCTGGCGCAACTGGGCCTGGATGCGCCCCGTATCGAACTGCCCAGTGGCCTGCTTAGCGGCGGCGAGCGTATGAAGGCGGCGCTGGCCGCCGTGCTGTACCGCGAACGGCCGCTCGACCTGTTGCTGTTGGACGAACCCGGCAACCACCTGGACCTGCCATCGCTGACAGCCCTGGAACACATGCTTGGGCAGTTTCGCGGGGCGCTGATAGTGGCGTCCCATGATGCGGTATTGCTGGAAAACCTGGCGCTGGATGAGTACTTGCGGTTGTAGAAACCGAAAAAAAAGCATCGCAGCCTATCAATTCGTGACTGGCCGTTCCCGATCCGCCAAGGATGGTTTAAGGTGGCATGGTGCGCATATAACAGCAGCCCGAGCGATCGGGCACTTGCAAGACAATGAGGGTGTCATGAGCAACGAAAGCATTAATTGGGACAAGCTGGGTTTCGACTACATCAAGACCGACAAACGCTACCTGTCCGTATGGCGCAATGGCGAGTGGGACAAGGGCACCCTGACCGAAGACAACGTACTGCACATCAGTGAAGGCTCGACGGCCCTGCACTACGGCCAGCAGTGCTTCGAAGGCCTGAAGGCCTACCGTTGCAAGGACGGCTCGATCAACCTGTTCCGCCCGGACCAGAACGCCGCCCGCATGCAGCGCAGCTGCGCACGCCTGCTGATGCCGCACGTACCGACCGATGTGTTCATCGAAGCGTGCAAGCAAGTGGTCAAGGCCAACGAAAAGTTCGTGCCACCACACGGCAAAGGCGCCCTGTACCTGCGCCCGTTCGTGATCGGCACCGGCGACAACATTGGCGTGCGCACCGCCCCCGAGTTCATCTTCTCGGTGTTCGCCATCCCGGTTGGTTCGTACTTCAAGGGCGGCATGAAGCCGCACAACTTCCAGATTTCCAGCTTCGACCGTGCTGCCCCGCAGGGCACCGGCGCGGCCAAGGTCGGTGGCAACTACGCTGCCAGCCTGCAGCCGGGCGCTGAAGCGAAGAAGGCCAACTTCGCCGATGCCATCTACCTTGACCCGCTGACCCACACCAAGATCGAGGAAGTCGGTTCGGCCAACTTCTTCGGCATCACCGCCAACAACGAGTTCGTCACCCCGAAATCGGCCTCGGTGCTGCCAGGCATCACCCGCCTCTCGCTGATGGAACTGGCGCAATCGCGCCTGGGCCTGACCGTGATCGAAGGCGATGTCGAGATCAGCAAGCTGGACCGCTTCGTCGAAGCCGGTGCCTGCGGTACCGCAGCCGTGATCACCCCAATCGGCGGCATCGAGTACAACGGCAAGCTGCACGTGTTCCACGACCTGGAAAAGGTCGGCCCGGTTACCCAGAAGCTCTACAACGAGCTGACCGGTATCCAGAGCGGCGATGTAGAGGCACCGGCAGGCTGGATCGTCAAGGTCGCCTGAGGCGCATCAGCTGTATGAAAACGGGGCATGCCAGCGATGGCATGCCCCGTTTTTCTTGGGTTTATACGGTCACCTCGAGCGGTTTTTACCCGCAAAGCAGACGGCGCGGGGCATGGCACCGGCTGCGCCCAACCACCGACCTGTGCCCCCCGATCAGTGAACCGCGCAGGGTTGCAGAATCATGCCAGGTGCCGCTGCACCAGCAGGTGCCGGGCTTTGTCGAACGTCCAGTTGTACACCACGGTGTAGGGCAGGATGATTACGAAGAAGCCCAGCTCCACCATGAACGCCTGCAGCAGCGAAATATCCAGCATCCAAGCCGCCACCGGCAGGCACCACACCACCAGGCCGGCTTCGAAGCCAAGACCGTGCACGAAACGCGTACTGGCCTTCCAGTTGATGCGTTCGGATTGCACCCAGCGATCGACCAGTGCGTTGTAGGCCATGTTCCACAACATGGCGATTACCGACAGGGTCACCGCCAGCGCGCCCGCCGTTGCCAATGACTTGCCCATGATCCAGGACAGCAGCGGCGCACACAGCAGTACCGCGAAAACTTCATAGCCAACCGCGTGGACCAGGCGTTCGGTGAAAGACACGTTTTTCATTGCAAATTCCATCCATTGCGTGAGTCGTGCTTCCCATTCTCTTTGATAGAACTGATACTCGCGACATAGCTACCATCGGTTTTATCAATACCATGCGTTACTCTCCCGAAGCTCTGGTCGCCTTTACCGAAGCCGCATCACTAGGTTCGTTTTCTGCGGCGGCGCGCAAGCTGCGCAAAAGCCAGTCCACCGTCAGCATCGCCATCGCCAATTTCGAGGCCGATATCGGCTGCTCGCTGTTTGACCGCAATGGCCGCCACCCCACGCTCAATGAAGCGGGCAGGCAGGTGCTGAGCCATGTCGAAGCAATTCTCGATGCCAGCGCCCAGCTCGATGCGCTGGCAGTGCGACTGGCGCAAAATGTCGAGGCGCTGGTATCTGTGGTGATGTCGGACAGCTACAGCGTAACGTTCCAGGGGGCGGTGATGACTCGTTTCGCCCAGCACTACCCCCATACCGAGCTACGCTGCGGCCCGGCGGAAGACGCTGATGTGATCGAGATGATCCAGCAGGGCCTGGCCCATGTCGGCATCCTTGCCACACAGCCCGGCTACCCCGCCGACGTGGCCGTGGCACGCTTGCCGGAGCAGGCAGAGTTCGGCGTATATGTCGCCAGCGAGCATCCGCTGGCAACCCTGCCGCAAGTACAGGCACAGCATCTGGAGAACGCACGACAGCTGTATATCAAGACCTATGCCCCCAGCCTGCACCATGGCCGTGGCCAAGCGTGGTCGGCACCGGATTACCTTACCCTGCTGGAGTTCGCCGTACGCGGGTTTGGCTGGGCCGAACTGCCCAGGGCGCTGGTAAGACGGTTTGGCAACGAGCTGGTGGAGTTGCAGATAGCGGGTTACCCCCGGCGGGTGGATATGGATGTGGCCTGGTCGAGCCGACGTGCCTTGGGGCCGGCCGGACAATGGCTGGTGCGACAGATGTTGGGGCAATAGTTGTGTTGCCCGCCCGAACTTGAAGTGCGCCCAGACACAACAACCGGTACACCCAGCGACAAGCCTTCCCCCCACCCTGCCCCTTAGCCTGTCACCACGCGCCGCCCCGCTGCGGCACGCACCCAAAGCACAAGAACAAACGTTGGTGACCTATGCAGACAGTAGATCCGATCACCCTTGCGGTTGTCCGGGGTGCGCTGGAGACAGCGCAACGCGAAATGACCCTGACCCTGGAAAAAACCGGGCGCTCCAGTGTGTTCAACCTGGCCCACGACTATTCCAACTCGCTGTTCGACCACTTGCCGGAAATGATCCTGCAGGGCCAGGACATTCCCATCCACCTGGGCTCGCTGATCCCGGCCATGAAGTGCGTGGCCGAGTTCTTCGGCGACGACATCGCCGAAGGCGACGTGATCTACCACAACGACCCCGCCTACAAGGGCAGCCATATTCTCGACTGCTGCATGTACAAGCCGGTGTATTACCAAGGCGAGCTGGTGTTCTGGACCGTTTGCAAGGGCCACCTGACCGACATCGGCGGCCCGGTGCCGGCGGGCTACAACCCCGATGCCAAGGAGATCTACGCCGAGGGCCTGCGCATTCCACCGGTCAAGCTGTGGGAAAAGGGCAAGCGTCGTGAGGACGTGATCAACTTCATGCTCACCAACATGCGCGCCCGCCCTTATCAGGAAGGTGACCTCAATGCTCAGTATGGCGCCTGCAAGGTCGGCGAGCGGCACTTGCTGGAGCTGCTCGACAAGTACGGCGTGGCACAGGTGCGTGCCTGCATCGCCGAACTGAAGAACATGGCCGACCGACACATGCGGGCGCTGTTGCGCGATGTGCCGGATGGTGACTACAGCGGCACCGCCGTGCTCGAAGATGCCGGCCACGGTCTGGGTGAACTGGCCATCACCGCCCATGTGCAGATCCGTGGCGACCAGGCCCATGTACGCATCGAAAGCCCGCCCCAGGTGCCGTACTTCATCAATTCCTATGAGGGCAACTCGGTATCCGGGGTGTATCTGGGGCTGATGATGTTCGCCCAGGTGGCGCCGCCTTACAACGAAGGCCTGTATCGCTGCGTGACGGTCGATGTCGGCCCCAGGGGCACGCTGTGCAATGCCGAGGAACCTGCGCCCCACGTCAATTGCACCACCACGCCGATGGAAACCCTCGCCGATGCCGTGCGCACTGCGCTGGAACAGGCCTCGCCACAGCGGGTAACGGCCTCCTGGGGGCATACCAGCGGCATCAACATTGCCGGCCGCGACCCGCGCAACGGCAATAGCGAGTACGTGACGATGGTGCTGGCCTCGATCATATCCGGTGCCGGTGCCAACAAGGTGATGGATGGCTGGCACGCCTGCGGCCCGCTGTGCTGCTTCGGGGCGCTGATGAGCGGTGACATCGAGCTGCTCGAACACGCTTATCCGGTGCTGATCCACCGCTACAGCCTGATGGCCGACAGTGGTGGCGCCGGTGAGTTGCGCGGTGGTTCGGGCACCCGCCTGGAGATCGAACCGCTGGACCACGCCATGACCGTGGTCGGCTTCGGCGAGGGGCGCCAGTTGCCCACTGCCGGTGCCGCCGGGGCTCGCAATGCCCTGCTCGAGCCCAAGCTGGGCCGGCTGATCCATCGCCACGCCGATGGCCGCGAAGACCACTACACGCAGAACCCCATGCTCACCCTGCAGCCCGGCGAACGCATCATCAACATCAACCCAGGGGGGGGTGGCTACGGCGACCCGCTGCGCCGTCGGGTCGCAGCAGTACTGGAGGACGTGCGCAACGGCCTGGTCTCGCCACAAGGCGCAGCCCTGGAATATGGCGTGGTCCTCGATGCCGATGGCCAACTAGACGAAACAGCCACCCGCCTTGCCCGCGCCCCGCGCTAACCGGAGAACACGCATGCGTAACCAATATCGCCTGGGCGTAGACGCCGGCGGCACTTTCACCGATTTCATCCTGGCCGATCGCGACGGCGGCGTGCAGCTGTTCAAGGCCCCGTCCACGCCGCAGGACGGCACCCTGGCCATTCGCGCCGGCCTGGCACAGATCGCCGACGCCACCGGGCGCAGCCCGGCCGAACTGATCGCCAACTGTGACCTGTGCATCAACGGCACCACCGTGGCCCTCAATGCGCTGATCGAGCGCACCGGGGCCAAGGTGGGCCTGCTGTGCACCGAGGGGCACGAGGACAGCCTGGAAATCCGCCTGGGCCACAAGGAAGAAGGCCACCGCTACGACGCCCACTACCCGCCGGCACACATGCTTGCCCCACGCCACCTGCGCCGCCCGATCGGTGGCCGAATCCTTGGCGATGGTCGCGAGCACAGCCCGCTGGACGAAGCCGCCATCCATGCCGCCATCGACTACTTCCGTGCCGAAGGCGTGCAGGCCGTGGCCATTTCCTTCCTGTGGTCGGTGCGCAACCCCAGCCACGAACAGCGGGCCGCCGAACTGGTAAGGGCTGCCCTGCCCGAGGTGTTCGTCTGCACCGGCTGCGAGGTGTTCCCGCAGATTCGCGAATACACCCGCACCTCCACCACCGTGGTCAACGCCTACCTCAGCCCGGTAATGGCACGTTACGTGGCGCGCATCGACAGCCTGTTCCAGGAGCTTGGCGCACAGCAGCCGGTACGCTACTTCCAGTCCAACGGCGGGCTGGCGCCCGGGCACCTGATGCGTGAGCGCGCCGTCAACGCGATCAACTCTGGTCCGGCCTCAGCGCCAAAAGCCGGGCTGGCGGTCGCGAGGCCGTTCGGTATCGACAACGTCATTACCGTGGACATGGGCGGCACCTCGTTCGATATCACCCTGACCAATGCCGGACGCACCAACTTCAGCAAGGACGTGGACTTCCTGCGCCAGCGCATCGGCGTGCCGATGATTCAGGTAGAGACCCTGGGTGCCGGCGGTGGCTCCATCGCCCACCTGGACGAGTTTGGCATGCTCCAGGTCGGACCGCGCAGCGCCGGCGCCATGCCTGGTCCGGTGTGCTACGGCAAGGGTGGCCGCGAACCCACTGTCACCGACGCCAACCTGGCACTTGGTTATCTGCCCGACGGCGCATTGCTGGGCGGCAGTATCCGCCTGAACCGTCAGGCCGCGCTGGACGCCATCCGGAGCAAGGTCGCCGAACCGTTGGGCATCAGTGTGGAACGCGCGGCATTCGGCATCACCACCCTGGTTAACCTGAACATGGTCAACGGCATCCGCCGCGTATCGATCGAGCGCGGTCACGACCCGCGTGACTTCGCCTTGATCGGCGCAGGCGGTGCGGCGGGCATGCACGTGGTGCGCCTGGCCGAAGAAATCGGCATGCATACCGTGCTGATCCCCAAGGTGGCCTCGGGCTTGTGTGCGTTCGGCCAGATCCTGTCCGACGTGCGCTATGACCAGCTCACCAGCCTGTCGATGCGCCTGGACGCCGGGCACGTCGACCTGGCGCAACTCAACCAGACCCTCGCCGGACTGCGTCAGCAAGGCCTGGCCAACCTGCGCGAAGACGGCTTTGGCGACCAGGCCAGCAGCTGTCACTACACCCTGGAGATGCGCTACCTGGGGCAAATTCATGAGTGCAGTGTGGACCTGCAGCAGCACAGCCTGGACGAGGCAGGGCTGGCCACGCTGATCAGCCGCTTCCACAGCCGCCACCAGACCCTGTACTCGTACAGCGAACCCGCCAGCCCGGTGGAGCTGGTAAACCTGGAGTGCTCGGTGATCGGCCACCTGCCACGCCCGCCGCAACCCGAGCTGCAGGGGCCGGCCGAGCCCCCCGCCCCCACCGCGCAATCCGTCCGCCCGATGCTGTTCAGTGCCGATGGTGAATCGCAGCCCACACCGGTGTTCAACGGCAACCACCTGTTGCCTGGGCAGACCGTGCATGGCCCCTGCGTGATCGAGGAAGACACCACCAACATTGTCCTGCCACCCGGCTGGCAGGCGCGCCTGGAGCCGTCGGCCACCTACCGGGTGACACGCGGGGGTTGATCTTGCGGTCGGCGCGCGCCGATCATGGGCCTGACAACCGCCCGGCAGTTTTGCGCTGCCGGGCGGTTTGTACAATAACAAGAGCTGCTTGAGTAGCTTGCCTGCAGTTCCTTTTTTCAATGCTGCCCTCTTTGAAAAAGGACCCACCATGCCCACAGAACTCTCGACTCACGGCTGGCCACAACCAGAACGCCAGGCACGCTGGGCCGAAGCCATCAGTGACACCTATTTTCCGCTGAGCCTTGAATTTGCTGCCGGACAACCGTTCGATGGCCACCTGCAGCGCTGGAGTACGCCGAGCACGCCGCTCAGCCTGTCGCGCCTGCGCTCCAGCCAGCTGGGTTACTCGCGCAACAAAGCGCACATTGGCCAGGACCATGAAGCGTTCTATCTGGTGACCGTGCCGCATGGCAGCGAGGTGCACTTCGAACAGGACGGCCACCAAATCAGTTGCAGCCCTGGCGGTTTCATCGTCGAGCGCGGCGATGCACCCTACCGCTTCCACTACGGCACGCAAAACGATTTGTGGGTGCTCAAGCTGCCCGAGCGTGCACTCAAAGCCAACCTGCTGGGGCACAAGCGCTATACCCGGCATTGTTTCGATGCCCGTCAGGGCCTGGGGCGCATCTTCGTTGAGCAACTCGACCTGTGTGCCCGCCATTTCGACACCAGCCCCGCAGCCGCCCGGCATTTACTGCTGGAACAGGCTTCTGCCACCCTGCTGCTGGCCTTGCAACAGGATGAGCGCGTGCTGGGCAGCGAGGGCAGCAACCTCAGCACCCTGCACCTGACGCGGGTCGAGCAGTATGTACAGCAAAACCTGGGGGACCCCGAGCTGTCGCCACAAACCATCGCCAGCGCCTGTGGGCTGTCGCTGCGTTACCTTCACAAGCTGTTCACGATCACGCCCTACACCCTTGGCGAGTGGGTACGCCGTCAACGCCTGGAGGCCGTGCACCGGCAACTGCGCGACCCGCATTGCCACTCGGCCATCGGCGAACTGGCATTTCGCTGGGGTTTTGCCGACCAGGCGCAGTTCACCCGGGCCTTTCGCCAGCAGTATGGGTGCACGGCAAGCGAAGTGCGGGCTACGCGTACGCACTGATAAAGCAACGGAAAGTGGATGGGCCCTGTGCGTCCAGGATGCGATTTAGGTGGGCTTCCTCGGAACCGTCGATAGTCACTATCGAGCAGGGCAATTTCTACCGAACGCTGTGGCCGCATAACCTAGCTCCATCCCCTCGCTGCCTACTAGACTGCCCTGGAGCTAACCGATGAATGCCCTGGCCCGCCAGCTTGCCGCCGTCCTTGTCGTTTTCGCCATCACCGTGATCAGCGGCTGTGCCAGCCACCCTGAGCTGCGCCCGTACACCGCTGAAGAAACTCGCCAGTTGCAACTGGAAGCCTTACAGCGCCGCGGCCTGTCGCTGGACAATTACGAGCAGCAACGGCGGGTAATCCTGCGTGCCGGCAAGCTGCCTGTGGTGACCGAGACCACCGACGCTGAACCTTCGACCAAAGGCTGAACGGGCTAGCCGGCGGTTCCCTCCCTCCACTTGCGCAGGTATCCTCTACCGCTCAACCGCAAGCCTTCCAGGACGGAGACCATGATCAGGCCCCTTCTGTTGCTGAGTGCTGCGCTGCTTTTCAGCTCCGTATCGCTAGCCCAGCAGATGAAACGCCAACTGGGCGATTTCGACTTTACACTCGGTACCACTCCCTCGCGCAGCATGGCGCAAGGGCTTATCTCACCCAGCGCCGTCGGCGCATTCCATGGTGGGCTCGACCTTAGCCACCCCAATGGCTGGTATCTGGGCCAGTACGCCCCCAGCATGGGCGTCGCCCACAACTCGACCCTGCGCCTGGACAGTTACCTGGGCTACAAGCACCATTTCGACAGCAGCCTGGGCTACGAGGTAGGGTTGATCCATTACAGTCAGCCAAATATCGCAGGCCCCGACAGCTACGCCCTGTATGGGGGTGTTTCGGTGCTGGGCAGCCGCTTCGGCGGGGCGCTGCGCGACAACCCCGACAACCGCACCGGCACGCTGTTCGCCGACTTCGGCCATCTGCCGATGTTCGACGTCGACTTCACCGTCAAGCTCGCCCACCACCGCCTGGGCACACCGTTCACCATTGGTGATGGTAGCCAGGTGAATGCCTTTTCCGATTGGTCACTGGAATTGTCGCGGCCTTGGCTGGGCATCGACCTGAACCTGATCTACAGCAACTCCAGCCTGAGTGGCGACGGCTGCGATGCGTACTCAGGTATCAACACCTATTGCGACAGCGTGGTCACCCTCAAGGCCCAGCGCAACTTTTTTTAACGGCGCGACGCCAGCGCCAGGGCAATGCCGCCCAACACCACCACACAGGCGATCAACAAGCGCAACGACACCGGCTCGCCGATCAGGACAACCCCGCCCAGTGCGGCAATCACCGGCACACTCAACTGCAGAGTCGCCGCCTGTTGCGCACTGACCTGCCTGACCACGCCATACCACACGGCGTAGCCGGCGCCTGAGGCCAGCACACCCGAAGCCAATGCATACGCCAAGCCAAGCGGCGTGAGGTGCGGGCCGGCGCCCAGCAACAGCATCGGTAGCAGCAGCACCAGGCAAGGCAGGCTGCGGGCAAAATTGCCGGCAGTGTCGGCCAGCGGCCTGGGCGAGCCTTTGCCCAGTAGCGTATACACCCCCCAGGCCACCCCGGACAGAGCCATCAGCGAGGCACTGGCCAACGAAGGTGCCGAAGCACCGGGCAACAGCAGCACCAGCAGGCCGGCAAAGGCGATCAGCATGCCCAGAAGCATGCGTACCGTGATGTGTTCGCCCCGGTACCAGGCAAAGCCGAACATGGTGATTTGTACAGCACCGAACAGCAACAACGCCCCCACCCCAGCCCCCAGTTGCAGGTACGCCGCAGAAAACAGGAACGCGTACAGAAACAGCGCCAGGCCGCCCCACCAATTGCCGCCCATGGTGTGCACCGGCTTGCGCAGGCGAATCAGCAACAGCAGAAAAAGCGCACCACTGGCCAGGCGTACCATGGTGAAAGATACCGGGTCGATGGCCCCGTCTTTCAGCGCCAGCCGGCAGAACACCGAGTTGGCAGCAAATGCCACCAGGCTGAACAGCGCAGGCCAAAGCCAGGCTCTGGTCTTGCGGTCAGTAAGCGTGCTCGTGCCAGTGCTCATGGTGTGGTCACCTCTGAGTGGGATTGTTGTTATAGCAGCAGTGCCGATGGTGCCTGCATCGATATACAACAGAGTAATTCCCTGGCGCCACCACTGATTTGACTGCACTACACCGCAGCGACTGCCTCGATTTCCACCAGCATGCCGTCCAGCGCCAGCCGGGGCACCGGTATCAACGTGCAGGTCGGTTTCATGTGCGTTCCCCAGGCCCTGTCGGCCTCGGCCACCCATTGGCGCAGGCGCGCTTCGGTGTGCTCGACAATCAGCAGGGTCAGCTTGAACACCTGAGCCAGGCTGGCACCTTTCGACGCCAGGGCCAGTTCCAGGTTAGCCAGTGCCTGGCGAGCCTGTTCGGCGAACACAGGTGACAACCGGCCATTGCTCTCCTCCCCACCCTGGCCGGCGATGAACAGTAGACGGCTGTCAGCGCGCACTTCGGCGACATGGGAGTAGGCGTTGCCACTGGGGTCGTAAAGGCCTTCAGGGTTGCTTAGCTGGAATGCGTTTGATGGGGTCACGACAAGCCCTCGCTCGGTTGGAAGAGCGCCGGAGTATCGGACCTTAAGCTAACTCGAGGTCAAGCACGAAGTAGGACATTTCGTACAAAACACCGTCATGTCAGAACCACGCGTGTGTTTGCGCGGAGGCTGTAAGACCGTAGGCTCTGTACGAAAAGCCTTGAGACGCAGGTCAGGCAAGGCGAAAACAGCCGAGGAACGGCCGGGGTTGCGCCCGACTGTACTGGAGTACATGAGCATTCCGAGGCTGTTTTCAACGCAGCATCAACAAGTATCAAGGCTTTCCGTACAGAGCCTAGATTGCAAAGCCCGGCATGGAGGCCTTTAACCAACAAGGAAAAACCGATGAGCAAATGTGATTTTCAGCTGGCCTATACCATCAAGCCGCACAACGCTCCACGCGATGAAACCGATGCGGCACAGGCACGTCTGCACCTGCGGGAAAAGCTCGGCCTGGACACCGTTGAGCACATTGAAACCACGTTGCTTGGCATGATCACGCTCAATGGCACCAGCCTCGCTGACCGCAAGCGTGAAGCTGAAAAGCTGGTCCACGACTACATCCATGACGCGCTCAAGGAATTGCGCGTACTGTCCACCGTGAAGTTCTACGGCTGCCTGATGGTGGACGGGCTGGGCCCTGCCATACGTTTCGACATCCTGCCTAAATAAACCTCGAAGGCCTCAGGCGTCCCGCGCCTGAGGCCGCAAACCTCATTTCTCCTGCAGCACCGCCCTGCCCTTCACCGCCCGCGGCCCGCGCCAGGCCCAGAACAGCAAACCGGGGAATGGTGCGTAGACCACGAAGACGATCCACAGCATCTTGCGCTCGGCGCGCCGTTCACTGCCGATGATGTGCCAGATGGCCCAGATCTCCAGCAGAATGACCAGGGCCGCAATGATGATCCAGATTGTACCGATTTCCATGAGCGCTCTCCCAATGGCATGTAATGGGTTGGGTTGCTGCAAGCGCTGAGGGTTCAGATTGATTTGACTCGCCACACCTCTTTGCAGGCGCGGCGATAGGGCCTCATTGCCGTGGTGCGTTCTCCAGTGCAGCCTTCAACGCCGCTGCATCGGTAAACGCCCGCTGGCTGACCAGCACGCCCTGCTGCAGTTGCAACCACTGCACCTGGCCATCCTGTCCGGGGTAACGGCTGGCCACTCGCCCTTCTCGGTCGAGCAGCACCCGGTAGCTGTAATCGCGCATGGCCGGGACAGCAAACAGTTTGCTGATCAGTGCAGGCATGCGCTGGATGTCGGCCACAAATACGGCGCTACGTGCTTCCAGGTAGCCCTTGGGCTCCTCGGCCAGTGCCGTCTTGACCAGCTTGGCACCGTCCATATCGCGTGCCACCAGCAGAATCTGCGTGTCGGCATCCAGGCTGTAGGCCTGGTCGTACTGGTCGAGCAGTGTGAACGGGGCGAGCTTGTCGCCCTGCTCCAGGGCGTTGGCCAGCAACGGCAACAGGCTGAGCAACACTACAGCGGCATATTTCATCAGGGGCATCCTCAATGACGGGAATGTCAGCATAGCGACAAAGCACCAGGACAGGCAGGTTGCCTGAACACGACCTGTAATACGACACCGCCACCAGGGAGATTGTCTTTCCCCCGGGCACCGTCCACACTCTGCGGGCCAGCCAGGAAGCGGAGTCCAGAGTGCCCACGCCACGCCAGTTCAGCAAAAAAACCAGCACCAGCAACATGCTACGGCTGAAAACAAGCAGCGCCAATATCCAGGCGCCCTATCGGGTCGACTTTATCCTGCTCGAACACTTCTCGATGGCCAGTTTCACCGTGGCCATGGACGTGCTGGTCACGGCAAACCTGCTGCGTGCCGACAGCTTCCAGTTCACTCCGCTGTCGCTGGACGGCGACCGGGTGCTCAGCGACCTGGGGCTGGAACTGGTAGCCACCGAGCTGTCCGCCGCGGCGCTGAAGGAGCTGGACCTGTTGGTGGTCTGTGGCGGCTTGCGCACACCACTGAAGTACCCGGAACTCGATCGCCTGCTGGACGATTGCGCGGCCCACGGTATGGCCTTGGGCGGCTTGTGGAACGGCGCCTGGTTCCTTGGCCGCGCCGGGGTACTGGACGACTACGGTTGCAGCATCCACCCCGAGCAACGCGCCAGCCTGTCCGAGCGCAGCCCGCAAACCCGCATCACCCCGGCCAGCTTTACCCTCGACCGTGACCGCCTCAGCGCCGCCAGCCCCAATGGCGCCATGGAGCTGATGCTGGGCCTGGTGCGCCGGCTGTATGGTGATGGCCTGGCCGAAGGGGTCGAGGAAATCCTGTCATTTTCCGGTGCGCGCTACCGCCAGGTGGGTCCTGGGGCGAAGAAGTCCATGAGCCTGCACCTGCGCACCATTGTCGAGCTGATGGAAAACAACCTGGAGGAAACCCTCAGCCTCGACCAGTTGGCCGCCTACAGCGGGCGCTCGCGCCGGCAGATCGACCGCCTGTTCCAGGCCCAGCTGGGCACGTCGCCACGGCGCTATTACATGGAGCTGCGCATCACCAAGAGCCGCCGGCTGCTGCAGTATTCCGACCTGTCGGTGATGGAAGTGGCAGTGGCCTGCGGGTTTGTCTCGGTGTCGCACTTCAGCAAGTGCTATGCGGCGTATTTCGGCTACCCGCCGTCGCGCGAGCAACGGCTGGGCGAGTGACCGAGGCTCTTTGAGTCAGCCTAGGCGCTCGAGCAATCTCACGTACGAGGTTCGAGCTGGATATACCGCAACACCGCATCACAGATCATGGCTTTGTGGCGCAGCTTTACCTGCTCATCAGACAGGTCGATCTGGAAGATCTCGCCAAAGGTATGGCGGTTCGACACCCGGTAGAAGCAGAACGAGCTCATCAGCATGTGCAGGTCGATGACCTCGATGCCGGCGCGGAACACGCCTTCCTGAACGCCGCGGCGCAGGGTGTTGCCCAAGGCCTCCAACACCAGGCTGCTCATTTCGCGAATGGCCGGTGACTGCTTGACGTACTCGCCATAGTGGATGTTTTCGGTGCAGATGATGCGCACGAAATCGACGTTGCGGTCGTGGTGATCGAAGGTGAACTCCACCAGCCGACGAATCGCCTGCTCAGCCGGCAACGACTCCAGGTCCAGGCTCTGCTCGGTCTTGCGGATATCCCCGTACAACTTCACCAGGCACTCGCAATACAGCTGCTCTTTGCTGCCGAAGTAGTAGTAGATCATGCGCTTGGAAGTGGCGGTGCGTTCGGCAATGGCGTCGACGCGGGCGCCGGCCAGCCCTTGCTGAACGAACTCGTTGATGGCGGCCTGGAGGATGTCCTCGCGTGTTTTCTCAGGGTTGTTCTTGCGCGTTTTGCGCACCCCTTCGGTTTCAGGCTGGCCGAGGCCGACTACGGAATCACTCATACCCACTCACAGGCTGTTTATTGGAATGCGGGGATTATCCGTTAGCGCGGCCATGCAGGGAAGCACGCTATTGGTCGGGTAAGCATGATGCATGGCCGCGGCAGCCAGCTGCCCGAACGGCACACTGGGTGCCAGGTCAGCATTCAGCGATCAAATACCGGGTATTCCAACATTTAATTTGTGGATAGCACATGCTCGACCCTATTCTGTGACCACATCCCCTGCGCCGCACCGGCCGGTGCGGTTCAAGGCATGGGGAGAGAACAACAAGTCGAGATCGTCCATGTCGAACCATTCGTACTTCGCCCCACACGGTGGGCACCCGGCTCAAACCGAGCTGCTGACTGACCGTGCCATGTTCACCGAAGCCTATGCCGTCATCCCTAAAGGCGTGATGCGTGACATCGTCACCAGCCACCTGCCCTTTTGGGACAAGATGCGCATGTGGGTCATCGCCCGCCCGCTGACCGGTTTTGCCGAAACCTTCTCCCAGTACATCGTCGAACTGGCCCCGGAAGGCGGCAGCGAGCGCCCTGAGCTGGACGCTGATGCGGAAGCCGTGGTGTTCATCGTCGAAGGCGAACTGGACATCACCGTCGAAGGCAAGCACCACACCCTGGTACCTGGCGGCTACGCCTTCCTGGCCCCGGGCGCCGAGTGGAGCCTGCGTAACAACAGCAAGTCCAACGTCACCTTCCACTGGCTGCGCAAGCACTACCAGAAGGTTGAAGGCCTGGATGTACCGGAATCCTTCGTCACCCACCGCGACAACGCCACCGTCATCGAAATGCCGGGCACCGAAGGCCGCTGGAAAACCACCCGCTTTGTCGACATGGCCGACATGCGCCACGACATGCACGTGAACATCGTCACCTTCCAGCCGGGCGGTGTGATTCCGTTCGCAGAAACCCACGTGATGGAACACGGCCTGTACGTGCTGGAAGGCAAGGCAGTGTACCGTCTGAACCAGGACTGGGTCGAAGTGGAAGCCGGCGACTTCATGTGGCTGCGCGCCTTCTGCCCGCAAGCCTGCTACGCTGGCGGCCCAGGCAACTTCAGCTACCTGCTGTACAAGGACGTGAACCGTCACGTACACCTGACGCTGAACCCTAAACGCTAAGCCCAGGCTGATGCCCGCAAGCCCGCCAACCTGGCGGGCTTTCTGTTTGCCGCGCATACTGAAACACCCACCCCTGCAGGGTACGGCCATGAACCGCTGCCTGCTGATCGCGACCTTGCTGCTGTGCACCTCTGCCCTGGCCACCGATGGCTGGAAACTCGCCTACGACCGCGAAGGCATTCGCGTGTACCTGAAAGACCCAAGCGCCTCGCCCTACCCGCAGTTTCGTGGTGTCAGCACCATGAAAGCCAGCGTGCGCACGCTTACTGACCTGCAGGATAACCTGCGCGTAGCCTGCAAGTGGCTGTACGCCTGTGACCAGCTGCGGCTGCTGGATGTGGAAGGTGATAGCACCTGGGTATACCTGACCACCAACCCACCATGGCCGACGAGGCCGCGAGACATGGTGCTGAAAGTGACCAGCAAACGCCTGGCCGACGGTACCCTGGTGCGCCACCTGAGCGCCGAGCCCGACAGAATCCCCAAGGTTGACGGACTGATCCGGGTACGGCACCTGAGTGGCAAGTGGCGGATGAAGCCGCTGGGTGAGCGGGTGACCGAGGTGACCTACCAGTTGCAGGCCGCCCCTGCCGGGGATGTGCCGAGCTGGCTGGCCAACCGGCTAATGGTGGATATAGCGGTGGTGACGCTGCGTACCTTGCGAGCGGTGGCTGAGCGCCAACCTTGAGTATGCTGGTCGCCGCCATCCGCCGGGCTTCGCTCTGGAAGATCACGCCGTACCACGGTACGTACTACAGAAAATAAAAAACGCGGGATGTGCGCAAGGATCGAGACCTTGAATCAGGTCCGGCGAACAGGGAGCGTGACGGGTGTGGGAGCGGGCTTGCCCGCGATGCAGGCTGCGCGATGGAAGGCAAAGGGCTTCACCTGTATTCGCCGGACAACCTCACAATGATCGTGCTGGCTTTGAGTGCTGTGCAAGAGCATCTTCCACAGATCATCAGATCCCACCGCCCGCCAGCAACTGCGCCATCACCTCAGCCAACGCCTTGACCATCACATCCGCGGTCGGCCGGTGCACGATGACGATCTCATAACTGTCGACCTCCGGCAGCCCTTGCCCGGCCCCCAACACCCTGTGCTCGCCGGTGGCCGCCCTTGGCGGCAGCAGGCTGATACCCATGCCATCGGCGACCGCGGCCTGGATGCCACTGAGGCTGGAACTGGTAAAGCTGATGCGCCAGCGCCGGCCCATGCCTTCGATGGCGTTGATCATGTCCTCGCGATACAGGCCACGTGGCGGAAAGGTGACCAACGGGATCGGGTCCAGCTCGAAGGCAGGCGTGCGCGCGCTGTCGATCCACTGCAGACGCTCTGGCCAACAGGCCACGCCCTCACGGCTGTTGCGTCGTTGCTTGAGCAGCACCAGGTCAAGCTCGCCATTGTCGTAGGCCTGGCTCAGGTCGCGGCACAAGCCGCTGGTCACTTCGAGCTTCACCTGTGGGTGCAGCCGGCTGAATGCCGACAGCGCATTGGTGGTACGCCCGCCAACGAAGTCCTCGGGCACGCCAAGCCGTACCGTGGTGCCCACCATCGCCCCGGCCAGGGCTTCAAGCATCTGATCGTTCAGGGCAAGCATGTGTCGGGCATAGCCGAGCAAGGTCTGCCCGGCGTCGGTCGGCAGCACATCACGGTTGCCCCGCACCAACAGGCGGTGGCCGACCATGTCTTCCAGGCGGCGTACCTTCTGGCTGATCGTCGACTGGGTCGAATGCAAACGCGCGGCAGCGGTAGTGAAGCTGCCGCAGTCGGCTACTACGACAATAGCGCGCAGCAGATCGAGGTCGAACAAGGCTCTATTCGATTTCACGCTGATGGACATCTGGATATTCAACTAATGAATGGCAAGTCTGCGTTCTATCACGGCTAGTCACCGAGGGCCACTCCTTCCCGCCGAGGATCGGCACCGCCTGACCAACCCTCGCCGTTACGCTGGATGATCTGCATGCCGCTGGTCATGGTCATCGGCGTCACCTCATGGCCCCAGGCTGCCAACTGGCGGATCAGCGCCGGGCTGCTCAGCCCTGCTTCCACTTCGGTGCCGGCATTGCGACTGCCGAAGTTGGGCAGGCCAGCGGCCTGTTGCGGGTCGAGCTGCCAATCCAGCAGGCCGACCAGTGCCTTGTTCACGTAACCGATGATCTGCGAACCACCCGGCGAACCTAGGCTCGCGACAAACTCGCCCGTGGCACGCGAGAACACCAATGTCGGCGCCATGGCCGACAGCGGCCGTTTGCCCGGCTGCACCCGATTGGCCACAGGCTTGCCGTGCTCGTGGGGGATGAACGAGAAGTCGGTCAGCTGATTGTTGAGCAGGAAGCCCTTGACCATCAGGTGCGAGCCAAATGCGGCCTCCACCGAGGTGGTCATGGCCAGGGCCTGGCCGCTGTCATCCACCGCACTGAGGTGAGAGGTGGAGATACGCAGAGGCGAGCGGTCGGGCGCAAGTACCAGGTCCGCTCCTTGCGGGTGGCCCGGACGGGCGCGCTTCATGCTGTGCTCGCCGATCAGCGCCGCGCGGCTGGCCAGATAAGCAGAATCGGTCAGGGCCTTGACCGGGACGGGCACGTAGTCGCTGTCGGCCAGGTACTGAGCGCGGTCGGCGTAGGCCAGGCGCTCGGCCTCGGCGATCAGGTGCACGGCCAAGGGCGGGGCTTCCAGGCGGGCCGGGGACGAGGTGGCCAGCGGGTGCAGCGCTGCCAGGTCGCGTTGCGGCGCGGTGCGCTGCACGGCTTCGAGCAGGCCCAAGGTTTGCAGGACGGTCACCCCACCCGATGAGGGCGGTGGCATGCCGCAGATCTGCCAGGCCTTGTAGGGACCGCACAACGGCTCGCGCTCCTTGGCCTGGTACCGCTGCAAGTCCTGCAACGACAGATACCCGGCATTGGCGTGGCTACGCACCTTGGCGACGATGGCTTCGGCAATTTCACCGCTGTAGAACACCTCGGCCCCCTGTGCGGCGATCTGCTCGAAGGTATGAGCCAACTCAGGGTTGCGCAGGATCGTACCCACCGCCAGCGGCTTGCCCTGTTCATCGAGGAAGTAACCGGCCATGGCGGGTGAGCGTGCAATATAGGGATCCCCGGCCAGTAGGGTGTGCAGGCGCTCGGAAACCGCGAAGCCGTTGCGTGCCAGGGCGATGGCCGGGGTGAACAGGGCGTGCCAGGGCAACTTGCCATGCTGCTCGTGGACCTGTTTCAGGGCACGCAGCACCCCGGGCACGCCCACCGAACGCCCCCCGATCTGCGCCACCCGGAACGGCATGGGTGTGCCATCGGCTTGCAGGAACAGTTTTTCCGTCACCGCCGCAGGTGCTGCCTCACGCCCGTCGAATGCCTGCACGCGCTTGCCATCCCAGTAAAGGATGAACGCTCCGCCACCGATCCCACTGGACTGCGGCTCGACCAGTGTCAGCACCATTTGCATGGCGATGGCGGCGTCAATCGCACTGCCGCCGGCACGCAGCATCGCCCGCCCCGCTTTACTGGCCAGCGGGTTGGCTGCGGCGACCATGTGCCGGCTGGCGTGCACCGGCTGCAAACCGCTACGGTAGCCAGAGGCCAGTTCCGGTGGTGCGGGCAATACCTGGTCGGCCCCGGCCCAGTCACTGGCAGCCAGCAGGCACAGAACGCAGATCAGCGGGGTGGGATATTTCATCGTCAAGCGTCCTGCCTTCACCTATTCAGCGAAGTACTGTCGGTCATAGGCAGTCTCGACTTCAAGCCTTGGTGCAATTACCGGCAAGCCATTCGCTGACCAATACAGCCTTTGCTCTCTGCGTGAGTGCCAGGTTTGCGCAATGACAGATCAGGTCACTTCTTCGAACGGCAGCCCCACATAGTTCTCGGCAATGTTCACCAGCCCCGCCGGCGAGCTCAGGAAGTACTCACGGTCAGCTTCCTGCATCTTCTGGTCCCAGGCGTCCTTGTGGCTACCGAAGTCATGCAGCAGTTGGGTCATGAACCAGCTGAAGCGCTCGCCCTTCCACACGCGGCGCAGTGCCAGCGGCGAGTATTGCGCCAGCAGGTCGACGCGCCCTTCGTGGTACACCTTGACCAGAATACGGTACAGGTAGTTGACGTCCGAGGCCGCCAGGTTAAGGCCTTTGGCACCGGTAGGGGGGACGATGTGCGCAGCGTCACCCACCAGGAACAGGTGACCATACTGCATGGGTTCGACCACCAGGCTGCGCAGCGGCGCAATACTTTTTTCCAGGGCTGGGCCGGTAACCAGGTCAGCCGCCACGTCGGCGGGCAAACGGGCTTTCAGTTCGTCCCAAAAACGCTCGTCAGACCATTCCTCAACCCGGTCCTGCAAAGGTACCTGCAGGTAGTAGCGGCTGCGTGTTTGCGAGCGTTGGCTACACAACGCAAAACCGCGCTCATGGTGGGCATAGATCAGCTCGTGATTGACCGGTGGCGTGTCCGACAGCAGGCCCAGCCAGCCAAACGGGTAAACCCGCTCATACTGTTTCAACACGCCCTCCGGGATGCTCTGCCGCGAGATGCCGTGGAAACCGTCGCAGCCGGCGATATAGTCGCAGTCAATCCGCTGCACCCGGCCATCCTTTTCGAACGTCAGGTAGGGCTTCTCGCCTTTCAATTCATGCGGCTGGACATTGCTGGCGGAATAAATGATCGGCGCACCACTGGCTTCACGGGCCTGCATCAGGTCACGAGTGACTTCGGTCTGGCCGTACACCATCACCGTCTTGCCCCCGGTCAGGGCCTTGAGATCCAGACGTTGACGGCGCCCGCCAACCAGCAGTTCGACACCCTCGTGCACCAGGCCTTCACGGTCCATGCGCTCGGCCACGCCGGCCTCACGCAGCAGGTCGACCGTACCTTGCTCCAGCACCCCGGCGCGAATGCGGCCCAGTACATATTCTGGGGTCTGGCGTTCGACGATGACGTTATCGATACCGGCCTTGTGCAGCAGCTGGCCCAGCAGCAGGCCAGACGGACCTGCACCAATAATTGCAACCTGAGTTTTCATTGTTGTTGTCTCTGTTCGGACGATACCGGCCCGGAACTGGCAGCGGGGCGGCATCTGCTGTTAGGGTTTGCCATTGCATTTTTAATGGCAAAAAATGCCGCTTAAGTGTGCTATTCCATAAAAAAACTGCACTTTTACGAAAAACGTTCGATTAACGGACAGGTCAGCCCAGATGAAATCCACCCTCCCCGGCGTCCCGTTGTTCAAGCTGTACGGCGAAAATCAGGCCTGGCCCGGCACCGACCTGCTGCACTGCGAATCAATCCCGGCGCGCAGCCGCCTGCATCACTGGGAGATCAAGCCGCACCAGCATGCCGAGCTGTTCCAGCTGCTGTATGTACAGCGTGGCCAGGCCCAGGTGGAGATCGAGGGGGTGCGCAGTGCCATCGGCGAAGCGGCGATCCAGGTAGTGCCGCCGATGACCGTGCATGGTTTTCGCTTCAGCGCCGATATCCAGGGCTATGTCCTGACCTTTGGTACTGCCCTTGTAGCGAACCTGGAACAGCGCCTGGGCGCGCCACTGACGGTGCTGGCACAACCTGCGTGTTACCCGCTGGGCCATGACCGCGTGCACCTGCGCAGTCTGGTCGACACCTTGCAGCAGGAGTACCAGGGCAATGCCCCGGCTCGCGCAGCGATGCTCGAAGCGTTGGTGACCGCGCTGGTGGTGTGGATCAGCCGCCGCCAGCAGCAAGGGCTGGCGCCGCGCAACCGCGATGAACGTGACCGGCTGTTGCTGGGGCAGTACTTGCGCCTGGTCGAAGCGCATTACCGCGAGCATCTATCGGTTGAAGATTATGCCGCGCGGCTGAATGTTCCGAGCTTGCAACTGAACCAGCTGTGCCGGACGCTGAGTGGCCAGACTGCGTTGCAGGTGGTGCACCAGCGGTTGTTGCTGGAGGCGCGACGCAACCTGATCTACACGCGGATGAGCATCGGGCAGTTGTCGGACAGCCTGGGGTTTACCGACCCGACCTACTTCGCCCGGTGGTTCAAGCGCTTGAGTGGGCAGACACCCAATGGGTATCGCAGATCGGGGCTGTCTGAATAATCCATGCCAGCCTCTTCTTGACGTATACGTCAACCTGCCCTCAGGATATCCGCATACCCTACGTCGAGCCCGAGCATGAGCACTCAGACCTACAGCATCTCCGACCTGTCCCGCGAGCTGGACATCACCACCCGCGCAATACGCTTCTATGAAGAACAGGGACTGCTCAGCCCTGAGCGTCGTGGCCTGGAACGTATCTACTCACCGCGCGACAAGGTCAGCCTGAAGCTCATCCTGCGCGGCAAGCGCATCGGCTTTTCCCTGGCCGAGTGCCGCGAGCTGATCGAACTGTACGACCCCACCAGCGGCAACCTCAAGCAGCTCAACAGCATGCTGGCGAAAATCGCCGAGCGCCGTGCCCAGCTGGAGCAGCAGATGCTGGACATTCACCAGATGCAACTGGAACTGGACACCGCCCAGGAGCGCTGCGAACAAGCCCTGGCCGCCACCCTGAACAACAAAGACAATCGCTGAACGCCACAGGAAACCCGCCATGTCCTTGCCCAAACACGTCCGCCTGGTCGAAGTCGGCCCCCGCGACGGCCTGCAGAACGAAGCCCAGCCCATCAGCGTCGCCGACAAGGTACGCCTGGTCAACGACCTCACCGAAGCGGGCCTGGCCTATATAGAAGTGGGCAGTTTCGTGTCCCCCAAGTGGGTGCCACAAATGGCCGGCTCTGCCGAGGTTTTCGCCGGCATCCAGCAGCGCCCCGGTGTGACGTATGCCGCGCTGGCGCCGAACCTGCGCGGTTTCGAGGACGCCCTGGCTGCGGGGGTCAAGGAAGTAGCGGTATTCGCTGCCGCCTCCGAAGCGTTCTCGCAGCGCAACATCAATTGCTCGATCAGCGAAAGCCTCAAGCGTTTCGAACCCATCATGGACGCTGCGCGCAGCCACGGCGTGCGCGTGCGCGGGTATGTGTCTTGCGTGCTCGGCTGCCCTTATGAGGGCAAGGTCAGCGCCGATCAGGTGGCCCCGGTGGCCCGCGCCCTGCACGACATGGGCTGCTATGAGGTCTCGCTGGGTGACACCATCGGCACCGGTACCGCAGGCGACACCCGGCGCCTGTTCGAGGTGGTATCGGCTCAGGTACCGCGCGAGCAACTGGCCGGACACTTCCATGACACTTACGGCCAGGCCCTGGCCAACGTCTATGCCAGCCTGCTTGAAGGCATCAGCGTGTTCGACAGCTCGGTAGCCGGGCTGGGCGGCTGCCCTTACGCCAAGGGTGCTACCGGCAATATCGCCAGTGAAGACGTTGTGTACCTGCTGCAAGGGCTTGGCATTGAAACCGGCATCGACCTGGGCCGGCTGATAGCCGCCGGCCAGCGCATCAGCAGCGTGCTGGGCCGCGACAACGGGTCGCGGGTAGCACGGGCCTGCAGCGCTCAATAGGTCACACGGGTGTCACATTGGTGTGGGTGAAGTGTTACCTCCCGCACATTTCACAGCAAAAAATCGGGTAACAGGGAAACAAATCGGCAGAATTTCAGGCAGGGCGGTGTCGACCAAAATTATTAACCCATTGATTTTAAAGGGTTTTCAAAAGTTGGCACGCACCCTGCTATATCTCTGGTACAACAACAAAAAAAACGCGATACCCAATAAAAACAACAGGTAACGGCTCTGACATAACAAGAACAACACGGCAGAGGCGTAGCAAGCAGATTTTTTTGGAGTCGACACGCTTTTCAGGGGTTCGCCCCGCGGTCTGGCACAGAACAATAAAAACTACCTCAAGGTAGCGGCAGCCAGGTTCGGATCAGCAATGGTGAAAGCAGGTCAGCGCTCAAAAAAATACGTTTGCTCTTGACCCCGCATGGGGGTCACCCGCAGTACCAGGACAAGCCGACAAAAACAACAATAGGCCGGTCCCAATAATAAAAAAAGAGCAGGCAACAACGCTTTGAGGGGAGCTTCGGCTCCCCTCAGTGCTTCCTGCCCTCTTCCTCCTCCTGCTTCTCCTCATCCTTTCCTTCGACCTTCTCCACCAGCAACGGCATCGTGCCCAGTACCAGCAGGGCCAGTACCGTGCTGATCAGCGCCGTGGCTTCGCGTCCCATGCCAGCCGCCATACCGATGGCAGCCGTCATCCATAGCCCGGCAGCGGTCGTCAGACCCTTCACATGGCTGGTGTTCTGGCCGTTACCCTTCAGAATGGTACCCGCACCGAGAAACCCGATACCGGCAACGATGCCTTGGATCACCCGGCTTAGCGCCTGGTCATCGGCCCCCGCCATGCTGGGTGACAGCATGAACAGGGCAGCGCCCAGCGAGACCAGCATGTGGGTACGCACCCCGGCAGACTTGCCCCTGTGTTCACGCTCGAAGCCCAGTATTGCGCCAAGCACAGCAGCCATCAGCAAGCGCACAAGGATTTGCGTGACCTCGCGCTCATCGGTGACATCGGCGAATTCGGCCTGGATTGCTTGCCAGATGACATCCATCGCGGTGCTCCCCTGCCTGAGCATATGGTTTCAGGGTTGACCTCTGCACGCAGTGCAAAGTGCCGCTCAGCCTGCTGATGCAGCAACTGGCCCCTGACCGCGGTCCACCCTGTAACCCCCCCAGGAGGATCCCACCATGCCCATTGAAATCGACGAAACCACCCGCCGCTGCACGCTGATTGGCGAAGGCTTGCGCATCGAGGGCGAAGGCCCGGACATCGAGATCATCACCGACGAGCAGTTGCGCATGTCGGTGGCCATTCTGGCCGGCCAACGCGTGCCAATCACGGAAACCGAAGCCGATACACTGACCGTGGCGGGTGCGGTGGATAGCCGCAGGCATCTGAAGGCCAGCGCGCCAGGCTCGGTGATATGAGGCCTGGCGGGGCTATGCGGCAAATCTGATATGGTTTTTATCGTAAAATCTGAACCTGTGCTGATAACAGCTTCAGCGCCATAGTGCTCATGCCTGATCGAGGCCTGATGAGCACCGAACCATGAACGATAGAATCCCTTTTACAGAGATCGCCACCGCCCCAGCCAGCATCCAAGCGCGACGCACCGACAGCGGCATCCATACCCGCAGCTTTACCGGGCTTTACCGTAACCTGCGCATCGGCTTTGCCGGCGCCCTGTTCGTGCTGTTCTTCGGCACGGCCTGGCTGAACTGGAACGGCCGCCAGGCCGTACTGTGGGACCTGGGGAACAGCAAGTTCCACATCTTCGGCGCCACCTTCTGGCCACAGGATTTCATCCTGCTGTCGGCGCTGCTGATCATCTGTGCCTTTGGCCTCTTCGCCATCACCGTCTACGCCGGGCGCGTCTGGTGTGGTTACAGTTGCCCACAAAGTACCTGGACCTGGCTATTCATGTGGTGCGAAAAGGTTACCGAGGGCGACCGCAACCAGCGCATCAAGCTGGCCGCGGCGCCCTGGAGCATGAACAAACTGGCCCGTCGCACGCTCAAGCACAGCCTGTGGTTGGCCATTGGCGTGCTCACGGGGCTGACCTTTGTCGGCTACTTCACCCCGATCCGGCCACTGACCGCAGAATTGTTCACCTTGCAACTGGGCGGTGTGGCACTGTTCTGGGTACTGTTCTTCACGGCCGCTACCTACATCAATGCCGGCTTGCTGCGTGAAGCGGTGTGCCTGCACATGTGCCCGTATGCGCGCTTCCAGAGCGTGATGTTCGACAAGGACACCCTGGCGGTCGCTTACGACCCGCGTCGTGGCGAGGCCCGTGGGCCGCGTAAGAAAGGCAGTGATGTCGGTGCCCAGGGACTGGGCGACTGCATCGACTGCACGCTGTGCGTGCAGGTGTGCCCCACCGGCATCGACATTCGTGATGGTTTGCAGATGGCTTGCATCGGCTGTGCCGCGTGCATAGATGCCTGTGACGGGGTAATGGACAAGATGGGTTACGCCCGCGGCCTGATTGGCTACAAGTCCGAGCACAGCCTGCAAGGCGGTACCACTCACTGGCTGCGCCCGCGCCTGCTGGGCTACGCTGCCGCGCTGCTGGTCATGATCGGGGCACTGGTGGTAGCCCTGCAGATGCGCCCGATTGTATCGCTGGATGTGATCAAGGACCGCGGCCTGTTCCGCGAAAACGCCCAAGGCCAGATCGAGAACATTTACCTGCTCAAGGTCATCAACAAGACCGAACGTACCCAGCACTATCAACTGCGCCTGCTGGACGCTGACGGTTTCACCCTGCAGGGTAATAGCGCACTGGTCATCCCTGCTGGCGAAATGAGCGAACTGCCGGTGTCGGTGGCAATGCTGGCCGAGCGCCCGGCCAGCAGTTCGCAGACGCTGAGCTTTGAAATCCGTGAGCGTGACGACCCCACTATCCGCAGCGTAGCGCACAGTCGCTTCGTCGCCCCCATGAACCGCTGATCCCTTACACTCATGCCACCTTGCCTGCCAGGCTTCGACAGAAGGCCAGAATGAAACGCTACGAACGCTTCGCCGACGACATTGCCGAACTGATCCGCTCCGGGGTGCTGGGCCCCGGCCAGCGCGTGCCGTCCGTGCGCTACGCCAGCCAGACCCACGGGGTCAGCCCGTCCACCGTGTTCCAGGCCTACTACCTGCTCGAGCGGCGTGGGCTGATCCGGGCCCGGCCGCGCTCCGGATATTTCGTCAACGCCCACGTTCCGCGCCAGTTCAGCGAGCCGCAGGCGCTGCAGCCGGTAAGCGAGTCTACCGATGTCGACGTTAGCGCCTTGGTATTTTCGATCCTCGACTCGATCAAGGACCCCAACACCATTGCCTTCGGCTCAGCCTTTCCCAGCCCTGAGCTGTTCCCGCTGCAACGCCTGTCGCGCTCACTGGCCAGCGCCAGCCGCAGCATGGACCCGCGCATGGTGGTGACCGATCTGTCCCCCGGCAACCCGCAACTGCGCCGGCAGATAGCCTTGCGCTACATGGTCGGTGGGCTGATGCTGCCGATGGAAGAGTTACTGATCACCAACGGCGCACTGGAGGCCCTGAACCTGTGCCTGCAGGCAGTGACCCAGCCGGGCGACCTGGTCGCCATCGAGGCCCCCGCCTTCTATGCCTGCCTGCAGGTGCTGGAGCGGCTCAAGCTCAAGGCGGTGGAAATCCCCGTGCACCCGCGCGAGGGCATGGACCTGGGGGTGCTGGCGCAGACCCTGGAAAAGCACCCGGTAAAGGCTGTGTGGTGCATGACCAACTTCCAGAACCCGGTAGGTGCAAGCATGCCAGAGGCCAAGAAACAGGCGCTGGTGGAGCTGCTGACGCGCCATCAGGTGCCGTTGATCGAAGACGATGTGTACGCCGAGCTGTACTACTCGCAACAGGCGCCCAAACCCGCCAAGGCCTTCGACACTCAGGGGCTGGTCATGCACTGCGGTTCGTTCGCCAAAAGCCTGGCACCGGGCTATCGCATTGGCTGGGTGGCCGCCGGGCGCTTTGCGCAGAAGATCGAGCGGTTGAAACTGATGACCTCCCTTTGTGCCTCCATGCCGGCCCAGGCGGCCATCGCCGACTACCTGCAACACGGCGGCTACGACCGCCACCTGCGCAAGCTCCGCTACGCCCTGGAGGGCCAGCAGGCCAACATGCTGGCAGCCATCGCCCGCCACTTCCCGGCGCAGACACGGGTCAGCCAGCCCTCCGGCGGCTACTTCCTGTGGCTGGAACTGCCCGAGCAGATGGACGCCCTCAAACTGTTCCACATGGCCCTGGCCCAAGGCATCAGCATCGCCCCTGGGCCGATCTTTTCGCCCACCCGACGCTTTGGCAATTGCATCCGCCTGAACTACGGCAGCCCCTGGCATGACGGCGCCGAACAGGCGATGGAGACCCTCGGGCGGATCATTCGCTCGTTCTGATAGCGAGGGGCCAGAGGGACGACTATAGTTGCTCGGTCCGACCATCAGGCCCTCGTCATGCAGCCAGATACGTCCTTTGCCCGATTGCAAGCGCGTGTCGCAGAACTGGAAGCACGCCTGGCAGAGCGCGAAGACAGCGCTCAGGCGCATGACAGGCTGCTTGGAGAACTGCTCGACAACAGCCCGGCCAACGTGTTTGCTGCCGACCGCAGGATGCGCCTGTTGGCCATCAACCGCACGGCGCGCGAAACCTTCGAGCGTTACCGAGGCTTCGTGCCGCAGATTGGTGACTACGTACCCCAGTTCCTGACCGGTCAACCCGACATCATGGGCCGCCTGGCCCCGATATGGCCGCGCATACTGGCAGGGGAAGCGTTCATCGACACCGTCACCTTCGGGCCGGACGACGCACCACGCCACTACGAAATTCGCTATCACCCGTTACTCGATGCTCAGCAGCGAATTCAGGGCGGCTACCTGTTCGCCTATGACATCACGCAGCGCGTGACCGAACAGGAACGCCTGCAGCAGGCCGAAGAAGCACTGCGCCAGGCGCAGAAGATGGAGGCAGTCGGCCAGTTGACCGGCGGGATTGCCCATGATTTCAACAACCTGCTGGCCAGCATCCTTGGCGCCCTGGAACTGGCCGGGCAGCGTCTGGTGCAGCAACGCCTGGCGGACACTGCGCAGCTGCTTGAACTCAGCCGGCACAACGCCCAACGCGCCGCAGCCTTGGTGCAGCGCTTGCTGGCATTCTCACGGCAGCAGACGCTGGTCCCGCAACGGGTCGATGTGCAGCAACTGGTGGCCGGTATGCACGACCTGATCAGCAGCTCCACCGGCCCCTATGTCGACTACCACGACCAGACACATGCCGGACTATGGCCCATCCGAATAGACGCACAGCAACTGGAAAATGCGCTGCTCAACCTGTGCATCAACGCCCGTGACGCCATGCCGCTTGGCGGCACCTTGAGCATCGGTTGCGCCAATGTCGAAGTGCAAGGCGCCGAAGCCAGACAGCTGGGCCTGGCCGCTGGCCAGTTTCTGCGTATCCGCGTTGAAGATACCGGCATGGGCATGTCAAAAGCAGTGATGCAGCGCGCCCTTGAGCCCTTCTTCACCACCAAGCCGCTTGGCCAGGGCACTGGCCTTGGGCTGTCCATGGTCTACGGCTTTGTGCGGCAATCCGGGGGCCAGCTGGTAATCGATAGCACCCCTGGCCAGGGTACGGCCATCAACCTGTATCTGCCCCGCGATGAAAGCGTCGCCGCCACTTCACCCAGCCCCCACGTCGAGGGGCCTGCGCCTGCGGCCTCGCTTCAGCAGCGCGTATGCAAGGTGATGCTGGTGGAAGACGAGCCGGCCCTGCGCCTGGTCATGCTGGAGGTATTGCTGGACCAGGGCCATGAAGTTCAGGCATTCGAAGATGGCCGCCAGGCATACAAGGCCTTGCAGGAAGCCCCAGCGCCGGACTTGCTGATTACCGATGTCGGCCTGCCCGGGGGAATCGATGGCTACCAACTCGCGGACGCCTGTCGAGCTATTGCGCCGCATGCAGCGGTGCTGCTGATCACAGGGCATGACCCTGCGCACAGTACGGCAAATGCGCGGCCCGACCGGCGCACCGAACTGCTGGCCAAGCCATTCGATCTTCAGGCACTTGCCCAGGCGCTTGAACGGCTGCTGGGGAGCACCGCCCAGTCGCACTGAGCGGCTATTCGCCTACAGGTGAACACGTTAAAGTCAGGACTTTTCATTGGCCGGACGCAGGCATGCCTTCTCGTGATCTGAACTCACTGCGCCAACAAGTCGAAGACCTCCAGCGCCAGAACACACTGCTGGAGCAACGGCTTGCAAGCCACCAGGCGCACGACCAGGACTTCTATCGCTCACTGTTCGACACCATGGACGAAGGCTTCTGCATCATCGAGTTCTTCGATGGCCCCCATGGCCCGCTGAGTGACTACGTGCATGTGCTGGCCAACGCAGCCTATGCCAAACACGCCGGCATCCCCAACGTGGTCGGGCAAAAACTGCGCGAGATGGTGCCTGATGAGGCAGATGACTGGGTGGCCCGCTATGGCGCGGTGCTTCGCACCGGTGAACCGCTGCACTTCGAGCAGGAACTGTTTGCTACCGGCCGTGTGCTGTCAGTGACCACTTTTCGCATAGAGCCTGCCGAGAAACGCCAGGTAGCGGTATTGTTCAAGGATGTGACCGAACGCAGGCGTGCAGAGCAGGCCCTGCAGCGTCTGAACGAAGAGCTCGAACAACGGGTGAGTGCCGCACTGGCGGAGCGACGCTTGTTTGCCGAGCTGGTCGATCACAGTGTGGTCAATGTGCATGTGGTCGACAAGGACCTGCGCTGGCTGGCTGTCAATCGCCAGGCCAGGCATGACTTCCACCTGCTGTACGGGAGGACACCCGAAATCGGCGACTACCTGCCCGGGTTGTTCGAGGATGGCACCGCCGGCCAGACGCCTATTCTGCCGATGTGGCAGCGCGCCCTGGCAGGCGAGCAGTTCATCGAGATCGGTACCTTCGGCAAGCCCCCCGCGCTGCGCCATTACGAGTTGCGGTTCAACGCCTTGCGCGACCCCAAAGGCGAGGTACAGGGCGCGTTTCTGTTCGCCTATGACATCAGTGAACGGGTGCAGGAGCAGGAACGCTTGGCCAAGGCCGAAGCGGCGCTGCGCCAGGCACAGAAAATGGAGGCCGTAGGCCAGCTCAGTGGCGGCATTGCCCATGACTTCAACAATTTGCTGGGCGGCATCCTTGGCGCTCAGGAGCTGATGCGTCAACGCCTGGACCAGTCACGCTTCGACGCCCTGGCACCCTTGCTGGAGCTGTCCAGCAGCGCGGCGCAGCGGGCCTCGTCGCTGGTGCACCGGCTGCTGGCGTTCTCCCGCCAGCAGACCCTGCAACCCTGCTCCACGCAGGTGGCCACTTTGGTGGCTGGCATGGAAGACCTGCTTCGCCGCACCATCGGCCCGGCGATTACCCTGAGCAGCCGCTTCGCCAACCAGCTGTGGCCAACCTTCATCGACCCTCCCCAACTGGAAAGCGCCTTGCTCAACTTGTGCATCAACGCGCGCGATGCCATGCCGGCCGGTGGTGTGATCGAGATCATTGGCGACAACCTGCGGCTTGACGACAAGCAGGCCCTGGCACTGGCACTGCCGGCCAGCGAGTACGTGCGGCTGAGCATCGTCGACAACGGTAGCGGCATGTCGGCTGAAGTCGTTGAGCGCGCAGTCGAGCCGTTCTTCACCACCAAGCCGATGGGCCAGGGCACCGGCCTGGGTCTGTCCATGACCTATGGCTTCGTGCGCCAGTCGGGTGGGCAATTACGGGTGCTGTCGGTGCCTGGCGAGGGTACCCGCATCGAGCTGCTGTTACCCCGCCACCACGCGCAAGCCCAGGCGCCAATCAGCAAACCGCAGCGCGCGCCTTTGCGAAGAAGCAGCGAGACTGCAAAACGCGTTCTGTTGGTTGAAGACCAGACCGCCTTGCGCCTGGTGATAGGCGAAGTGCTGGAAGAGCTGGGCTATCGGGTGGACGCCTTCGAGAACGGTCCGTCTGCCCTCACCCACCTGCAAAGTGGCGAACGGCCAGACTTGCTGCTGAGCGATGTCGGCCTGCCTGGCGGCCTGAATGGCCGCCAGGTAGCCGAACGCTGCCGTGAGCGTTACCCGGACCTCAAGGTACTGTTGATGACTGGGTACGATGAGAGCGCGGCGTTCAGCGATGGCCAACCGCTGCAAGGTACGCTGGTGTTGACCAAGCCGTTCGAACTGGACGCACTGGCGGAGCGGGTTCGCGAGCTGCTGGAAACTTGACGGGCGCGTTCAGCGCCCGCCGCCCAGGTCGATGAAGCTGCCGGTGGCATAGGAGGCTTTGTCCGAAAGCAGCCAGAGGATGGCCTCGGCCACTTCCTCGGGACGCCCCCCTCGGCCCATGGGCAAGCCAGGTTCGAGCTTGCTGACGCGGTTTGGGTCACCCGACAGCGCATGGAAACCGGTATGGATATAGCCCGGCCGGACGCCATTGACGCGCACGCCCTCGCCTGCCACTTCTTTGGCCAGGCCGATGGTGAAGGTGTCGAGCGCGCCCTTGGAGGCGGCATAGTCGACATATTCGTTGGGCGAACCCAGGCGTGCGGCTACCGATGATACGTTGACGATGGCCCCGCCTTGCCCGCCATGCCGGCGCGCCATGCGCAGCAGGGCGTGCTTGGCGCAGAGCATGGGGCCGACGACGTTGGTTTTCATGACATTCAGCAGCCGGAACTCGGACATGTCCTCGACCCTGCTTTGCTGGCCGATGGTGCCGGCGTTGTTGACCAGTGCGGTGACCGGGCCGAGCTCGTCGTCGACACGCAGGAACAGCTGGATGATTTCATCTTCGACGCTGACGTCGGCGCGCACCGCGATGGCCTCGGCGCCCAGGGCGCGTACCTGGCTGAGGATGGCTTCGGCGGCCTGGTCATCGGCGTGATAGTTGATGCAGATGCGGTAGCCCTGGCGGGCGGCCAACAGCGCAGTGGCGGCGCCGATGCCGCGGCTGCCGCCGGTGATGACGATGACGTTCTCCATGGGTTTGCCAATGGTTTGGGGAAGGGAGCATCGACAATAGGCGAAATGGCGCTGCGTTGGAATGACAAAGATCAGCACAGCCAACCCTCTGCTGTTGATGTGGCTGTTGATCTGGCTTTTGATCTGGCTTTTG
>NZ_JBICJS010000047.1:0-60814 GCF_043103305.1 Pseudomonas sp. YQ_5
CGTTTGTTTCGGGCCAATTATTTCTGGGGGATTTGCGCGCGTACGCCTTGGCGCATGACGCGATATCGTGTGGTACGGACCAGGCGGTCGCGCGCGCCTGTCACAGGCGTTACTGGCCCGAAACAAACGTAGGAGCGAGCGCAGCTCGCGATGCGCCGCGCGGGCGGCGCTCGATCTCGAAGACACCAAAACCCTCACGACAACCGCCAACCAGACGACACAAATCCGCACCTTGTCAGTCTCGCCACCTGGCGCCACACTATCCCCATGAAAACCCTCGCACCCAGCTACCTCAAGCACCAGTTCCTGATCGCCATGCCACACATGGCCGATCCGAACTTCGCCCAGACCCTCACGTACATCGTCGAGCACAATGAGCATGGCGCCATGGGCCTGGTGGTCAACCGGCCACAGGAGCTGAGCCTGGCCGACATCCTCGAGCAACTGCGCCCGGACGAAACCCCGCCGGCCAGCACCTTGCAGGTGCCGATCTACCAGGGTGGCCCGGTACAAACCGACCGCGGCTTCGTGTTGCACAGCAGCGAGTGCAGTTTCCAGGCCAGCGTGGCGCTGGAGGGGCTGTCGCTGACCACGTCACAAGACATATTGCTGGCTATCGCCGCCGGGGTGGGCCCGAAGCAGAGCCTGATCACCTTGGGCTATGCCGGTTGGGAAGCGGGCCAACTGGAAGCGGAGCTGGCCGACAACGCCTGGCTGAACTGCCCGTTCGACCCGGACATAGTCTTCGGCATGGCCAGCGACCTGCGCCTGGAGGCTGCGGCCGCCAGCCTGGGGATCAACCTGCACCTGCTGACCAGCCAGGCGGGCCACGCCTGATGGCTGAGCTACGCCTGCTGCTGGGCTTCGACTATGGCAGCAAACAGATCGGCGTGGCCGTCGGCCAGGTGATTACCGGCCAGGCCCGCGAACTGTGCACCCTGAAGGCGCAGAACGGCGTACCGGACTGGGCCCAGGTGGAAAAGCTGATTGCCGAATGGAAGCCAGATGCCATTGTGGTCGGCCTACCGCTGAACATGGACGGCACTCCCAGCGAAATGAGCGCCCGTGCCGAAAAGTTCGCCCGCCGCCTGAACGGCCGCTTCAACCTGCCCGTGCACACGCACGACGAGCGCCTGACCACCTTCGAGGCCAAAGGCGAGCGCATGGCCCGTGGCGGCCAGCGTGGCAGCTACCGCGACAACCCGGTCGATGCCATTGCCGCTGCCTTGTTGCTGCAAGGCTGGCTGGAGGCCAATACCTGATCATCTTTGCCGCCGGGCCCACCCGGCGCACCCTTCCGAGGAGCCCGCAATGAGCCTACCCAATCCCGCCGAGCTGATCCGGCAGATGGCTGTCGACCTTCGTGCCCACCTGGCGCGCCGGGCAATCACCGAGCCCCGTTACATCGGTATCCGCACCGGCGGAGTCTGGGTTGCCCAGGCCCTGCAGGAAGCGATGGGCGACACCAGCCCCATGGGCACCCTGGACGTGTCGTTCTACCGCGACGACTTCAGCCAGAACGGCCTGCACCCGCAAGTGCGCCCGTCCGAGTTGCCGTTCGAGGTCGAAGGCCAGCACCTGGTGCTGGTGGATGACGTGCTGATGAGCGGTCGTACCATCCGCGCGGCGCTCAACGAACTGTTCGATTACGGCCGCCCGGCCAGCGTTACCCTGGTCTGCCTGCTGGACCTGGATGCCGGCGAACTGCCGATTCGCCCGAACGTGCTCGGCGCCACCCTGTCGCTGGGCGCCCATGAACGGGTAAAATTGACCGGACCCGCACCGCTCGCCCTCGAGCGCCAGGACCTCGCCTCCGCTTCCGCCCTTTAAGAGTCCCCCGCGATGACGCCAATCGACGCCAAGCGCCCGCTGCAGCTCAATGATCAGGGCCAGCTGCGCCACTTCCTCTCGCTTGACGGTTTGCCCCGCGAACTGCTCACCGAGATCCTCGACACCGCCGACTCCTTCCTGGAAGTCGGCGCCCGGGCTGTGAAAAAAGTCCCGTTGCTGCGCGGCAAGACTGTGTGCAACGTGTTCTTCGAGAACTCGACCCGTACCCGTACCACCTTCGAACTGGCAGCCCAGCGCCTGTCGGCCGACGTGATCAGCCTGAATGTGTCGACCTCCTCGACCAGCAAGGGCGAGACCCTGTTCGATACCCTGCGCAACCTCGAAGCCATGGCCGCCGACATGTTCGTCGTGCGCCATTCCGACTCCGGCGCCGCGCACTTCATCGCCGAGCACGTGTGCCCGGAGGTTGCCGTGATCAACGGCGGCGACGGCCGTCACGCGCACCCGACCCAGGGCATGCTCGACATGCTCACCATCCGCCGCCACAAAGGCAGCTTCGAAAACCTGTCCGTGGCTATCGTCGGCGACATCCTGCACTCGCGTGTGGCCCGTTCCGACATGCTCGCGCTGAAAGCGCTGGGTTGCCCGGACATCCGCGTGATCGGGCCGAAAACCCTGATCCCCATCGGTATCGAGCAGTACGGCGTGAAGGTCTACACCGACCTCGCCGAAGGCCTGAAAGACGTCGACGTGGTGATCATGCTGCGCCTGCAGCGTGAGCGCATGGCCGGTGGCCTGCTGCCCAGCGAAGGCGAGTTCTACCGCCTGTTCGGCCTGACGACTGCACGCCTGGCCGCAGCCAAGCCCGATGCAATCGTCATGCACCCGGGCCCGATCAACCGTGGCGTGGAAATCGAGTCGGCGGTTGCCGACGGCAAGCATTCGGTGATCCTCAACCAGGTCACCTACGGCATCGCCGTGCGCATGGCCGTGCTGTCCATGGCCATGAGCGGGCAGAACGCGCAACGTCAATTCGACCAGGAGAACGCCCAGTGACCATCAGTATTCTCGGCGCCCGGGTCATCGACCCCAACAGCGGCCTGGACCAGGTCACCGACCTGCACCTGGACGGCGGCCGCATTGCCGCCATCGGTGCCGCACCGGCCGGTTTCAGCGCCAGCCGCACGATCCAGGCTGATGGCCTGGTCGCAGCGCCCGGCCTGGTCGACCTGGGCGTGTCCCTGCGCGAGCCGGGTTATAGCCGCAAAGGCAACATCGCCAGTGAAACCCGCGCTGCCGTGGCTGGGGGCGTCACCAGCCTGTGCTGCCCGCCGCAGACCAAGCCGGTGCTGGACACCTCGGCGGTAGCCGAACTTATCCTTGACCGTGCCCGCGAAGCCGCCAACAGCAAGGTCTACCCGGTCGGCGCCCTGACCAAGGGCCTGGAAGGCGAGCAACTGGCCGAACTGGTGGCCCTGCGTGACACCGGTTGCGTAGCATTTGGCAACGGCCTGAAGGAAATCCCCAACAACCGTACCCTGGCCCGCGCCCTGGAGTATGCCGCCACCTTCGACCTGACGGTGGTGTTCCACTCCCAGGACCGCGATCTGGCCCAGGGCGGCCTGGCCCACGAGGGTGCCATGGCCAGCTTCCTCGGCCTGCCGGGCATCCCGGAAAGCGCCGAAACCGTGGCCCTGGCGCGCAACCTGCTGCTGGTGGAACAGAGCGGCGTGCGTGCGCACTTCAGCCAGATCACCAGCGCCCGTGGCGCGCGGCTGATCGCCCAGGCCCAGGCCTTGGGCCTGCCTGTGACCGCCGATGTAGCGCTATACCAGCTGATCCTCACGGACGAGTCGCTGCGCGATTTCTCCAGCCTGTACCACGTGCAGCCGCCGCTGCGCACCGCTGCCGACCGTGACGGGTTGCGCGAGGCGGTGAAGTCGGGGGTGATCCAGGCCATCTCCAGCCACCACCAGCCGCACGAGCGCGACGCCAAGCTGGCCCCGTTCGGCGCCACCGAGCCGGGTATCAGCAGCGTCGAGTTGCTGCTGCCACTGGCCATGACCCTGGTGCAAGACGGCCTGCTCGACCTGCCGACCTTGCTGGCCCGTCTGAGCAGCGGCCCGGCTGCCGCCCTGCGCCTGCCGGCCGGGGAGCTGAAAGTGGGCGGCGCGGCCGACCTGGTGCTGTTCGACCCGCAAGCGTCCACCGTTGCCGGCGAACAATGGTTCTCCCGTGGCGAGAACTGCCCGTTCATCGGCCACTGCCTGCCGGGTGCGGTGCGTTATACCTTGGTCGACGGGCACGTCTGCCACGAGGCCTGAGTAACATGCTTCGCGGGCATGCCCGCTCCCACAGGATCACCACAATTCCAAGGCATGTGGTAACCCTTTGGGAGCGGGCATGACCGCGAATGCCTTCACATAGTCCCCCGCCAAGCGCGACCATTCATCCCCCCCGGTTGAAATCCTTCCCCCCACCCCCATATGAGTCTGCATCAGGCACTTTCGCCCCGCTGCGTGGAGACTCTCCCCTTGACCACAATCGTTTCTGTCCGCCGTAACGGCAAAGTCGTCATGGGCGGCGACGGCCAGGTATCCCTCGGCAACACCGTGATGAAAGGCAACGCCAAGAAGGTGCGTCGTCTGTACCACGGCCAGGTCATCGCGGGCTTCGCCGGCGCCACTGCCGACGCCTTCACCCTGTTCGAGCGCTTTGAAGGTCAGCTGGAAAAACACCAGGGTCACCTGGTACGCGCCGCCGTCGAGCTGGCCAAGGAATGGCGTACCGACCGCTCCCTGAGCCGCCTGGAAGCCATGCTGGCCGTGGCCAACAAGGATGCATCCCTGATCATCACCGGTAACGGTGACGTGGTCGAACCCGAAGACGGCCTGATCGCCATGGGTTCCGGCGGCGCCTATGCCCAGGCCGCAGCCCGTGCCCTGCTGAACAAGACCGACCTCTCGGCCCGCGAAATCGCCGAGACCGCCCTGAACATCGCCGGCGACATCTGCGTGTTCACCAACCACAACCTGACCATCGAGGAGCAGGACCTGGCCGACTGATTCAGCTGTTCTGGCGCCCCTTCCCGGCGAAGGGGCTTTTCCACGCTGACTCACCTGCCCAAGGACCGTATTGATCATGTCCATGACCCCCCGCGAGATCGTCCACGAACTCAACCGCCACATCATCGGCCAGGACGACGCCAAGCGCGCCGTGGCCATTGCGCTGCGCAACCGCTGGCGGCGCATGCAGCTCCCTGCCGAGCTGCGTGCCGAAGTCACCCCCAAGAACATCCTGATGATCGGCCCTACCGGCGTCGGCAAGACCGAAATCGCCCGCCGTCTGGCCAAGCTGGCCAACGCGCCGTTCCTCAAGGTCGAAGCCACCAAGTTCACCGAAGTGGGCTACGTGGGCCGCGACGTCGAGTCGATCATCCGTGACCTGGCCGATGCCGCGCTGAAGATGCTGCGCGAGCAGGAAATCATCCGCGTGCGCCACCGCGCCGAAGACGCCGCCGAAGACCGCATCCTCGACGCCCTGCTGCCCCAGGCGCGCGTCACCAGCTTCAGCGAAGAAGCCGCACAGACCAGCAGCGACTCCAACACCCGCCAGCTGTTCCGCAAGCGCCTGCGCGAAGGCCAACTGGACGACAAGGAAATCGAGATCGAAGTGGCCGATGCCGTCGGTGTCGAAATTGCTGCGCCGCCCGGCATGGAAGAAATGACCAACCAGCTGCAGAGCCTGTTTGCCAATATGGGCAAGGGCAAGCGCAAAGCGCGCAAGCTGAAGGTAAAAGAAGCGCTGAAGATGGTTCGCGATGAAGAAGCGAGCCGCCTGGTCAACGAGGAAGAGCTCAAGGCCAAGGCCCTGGAAGCGGTCGAACAGCACGGCATCGTGTTTATCGACGAGATCGACAAGGTTGCCAAGCGTGGCAACGTTGGCGGTGCCGACGTATCCCGCGAAGGCGTACAGCGCGACCTGCTGCCGCTGATCGAAGGCTGCACCGTCAACACCAAGCTGGGCATGGTCAAGACCGACCACATTCTGTTCATTGCCTCGGGTGCATTCCACCTGAGCAAGCCGAGCGACCTGGTGCCCGAGCTGCAAGGCCGCCTGCCGATCCGTGTTGAACTGAAGGCACTGACCCCGGAAGACTTCGAGCGCATCCTGCAAGAGCCGCACGCGTCGCTGACCGAGCAGTACCAGGCATTGCTGAAGACCGAAGGCCTGAACATCGAGTTCCTCGCCGACGGCATCAAGCGCCTGGCCGAGATTGCCTACCAGGTCAACGAGAAAACCGAAAACATCGGTGCCCGCCGCCTGCACACCCTGCTCGAGCGCTTGCTCGAAGAGGTGTCGTTCAGTGCGGGCGACCTGGCCAGCACCCATGACGAAGCGCCGATCCAGATCGACGCAGCGTATGTGAACAGCCACCTCGGTGAGCTGGCGCAGAACGAAGACCTGTCGCGTTACATCCTGTAAGACCGGTTTCGACAGCTTCGCGGGCAAGCCCGCTCCTGCACATGTCACCACATTCCTTGGGCCTGTGGTGATCCGTGCAGGAGCGGGCTTGCCTGCGAAGAGGCCCTTGAATCCCTTTCCCATAAGCTGGAAGCTGTGCTTCATCAGCTCCCGAGAGATTCTGCCCATGGCCCGCCTGCCTACCGCCATCAACCTGCACAAAGCCTCCAAAACCCTCAGCCTCACCTACGCGCCCGGCGAGGTCTACCACCTGCCCGCCGAATTCCTGCGCGTGCACTCTCCCTCCGCCGAGGTCCAGGGCCACGGCAACCCCATCCTGCAGTTCGGCAAGATCAATGTCGGCCTCAGTGACCTGGAACCTGCCGGCCAATATGCACTGAAACTGACCTTCGACGACGGTCATGACAGCGGCTTGTTCACCTGGGAATACCTTGAGCAACTGTGCCTGCGCCAGGAACAACTGTGGGCGGAATACCTCGACGAGTTGCACAAGGCCGGCAAATCCCGCGACCCAGCCGAATCTGTGGTCAAGCTCATGCTCTAGCGCAAGGCCTGCGGGGTTTAGAGCGCATTTTCTAAATTCATCTGTTTGAATGGCTTGCAGACAGCCCAGTGAAGGGCTGTCTTGCGCATTACACGAAAGTCGGGTAACCAATGGGTGTGGCAAGTTCCCTGCATCACTTTGCAGGTCGTCAGAACCCACGCAGCACCGCTGTTCCTTATCACTGGTCACCCGAGTAGCAGTACCGGGCTCAGGGCTGTGCACCCACCACAGCAACCGGTACTCGTCTCAGGACAACGGAGCGTCGTAGATGAGTAACAAGAACAACGATGAGCTGCAGCGGCAGGCCTCGGAAAACACCCTGGGGCTGAACCCGGTCATCGGCATCCGCCGCAAGGACCTGTTGAGCTCGGCACGCACCGTGCTGCGCCAGGCCGTGCGCCAACCGCTGCACAGCGCCAAACATGTGGCTCACTTTGGCCTGGAGCTGAAGAACGTGCTGCTGGGCAAATCCAGCCTGGCCCCGGAAAGCGACGACCGTCGCTTCAATGACCCGGCCTGGAGCAACAACCCGCTGTACCGCCGCTACCTGCAAACCTATCTGGCCTGGCGCAAGGAGCTGCAGGACTGGGTCAGCAGCAGCGACCTGTCCCCCCAGGACATCAGCCGCGGCCAGTTCGTCATCAACCTGATGACCGAGGCCATGGCGCCGACCAATACCCTGTCCAACCCGGCTGCGGTCAAACGCTTCTTCGAAACCGGCGGCAAGAGCCTGCTCGATGGCCTGTCCAACCTGGCCAAGGACATGGTCAATAACGGCGGCATGCCCAGCCAGGTGAACATGGATGCCTTCGAAGTGGGCAAGAACCTGGGCACCAGCGAAGGCGCGGTGGTGTACCGCAACGATGTGCTGGAGCTGATCCAGTACAGCCCCATCACCGAGCAGGTGCACGCCCGCCCGCTGCTGGTGGTGCCACCGCAGATCAACAAGTTCTATGTGTTCGACCTCAGCCCGGAAAAGAGCCTGGCGCGCTTCTGCCTGCGCTCGCAGCAGCAGACCTTCATCATCAGCTGGCGCAACCCGACCAAGGCCCAGCGCGAGTGGGGCCTGTCCACCTACATCGATGCGCTGAAAGAAGCCGTCGACGCGGTGCTGGCGATTACCGGCAGCAAAGACTTGAACATGCTTGGCGCCTGCTCCGGCGGCATCACCTGTACCGCACTGGTGGGCCACTATGCCGCCATTGGTGAGAACAAGGTCAACGCCCTGACCCTGCTGGTTAGCGTGCTGGACACCACCATGGACAACCAGGTCGCATTGTTTGTCGACGAGCAGACCTTGGAGGCAGCCAAGCGCCACTCCTATCAGGCGGGCGTGCTGGAAGGCAGCGAAATGGCCAAGGTGTTCGCCTGGATGCGCCCCAACGACCTGATCTGGAATTACTGGGTAAACAACTACCTGCTCGGCAATGAGCCCCCCGTATTCGACATCCTGTTCTGGAACAACGACACCACGCGCCTGCCGGCCGCCTTCCACGGCGACCTGATCGAAATGTTCAAGACCAACCCGCTGACCCGCCCCGACGCCCTGGAAGTGTGCGGCACCGCGATCGACCTGAAACAGGTCAAATGTGACATCTACAGCCTCGCCGGCACCAACGACCACATCACCCCATGGCCGTCATGCTACCGCTCGGCACATCTGTTCGGCGGCAAGATCGAATTCGTACTGTCCAACAGCGGGCATATCCAGAGCATCCTCAACCCGCCGGGTAACCCGAAGGCACGCTTCATGACCGGTGCCGACCGCCCGGGCGACCCGGTGGCCTGGCAGGAAAACGCCATCAAGCATGCAGACTCCTGGTGGTTGCACTGGCAGAGTTGGCTGGGCGAGCGTGCCGGCGCGCTGAAAAAGGCACCGACCCGCCTGGGCAACCGTGCGTATGCCGCCGGTGAAGCCTCCCCAGGCACCTACGTTCACGAGCGTTGAGTTACAGCGCCGTGGCGGCCTGCAAGGCGCCACGGTGTTTACTTCACCCAAGAGTCACGTGCATGCCGCAACCCTATATTTTCAGGACCGTCGAGCTGGACAACCAGTCCATCCGTACCGCTGTTCGCCCCGGCAAGCCGCACCTGACGCCGTTGCTGATCTTCAACGGCATCGGCGCCAACCTCGAGCTGGTGTTTCCGTTCATCGAAGCACTTGATCCGGACCTGGAAGTCATCGCCTTCGATGTGCCCGGGGTCGGCGGCTCGTCCACACCGCGCCACCCGTATCGCTTCCCTGGGCTGGCCAAGCTGACCGCGCGGATGCTCGACTACCTCGACTACGGCCAGGTCAACGTCATCGGCGTGTCCTGGGGCGGCGCCCTGGCCCAGCAGTTTGCTCACGATTACCCCGAGCGCTGCAAGAAGCTGGTGCTGGCCGCCACCGCTGCCGGCGCGGTCATGGTGCCAGGCAAGCCCAAGGTGCTGTGGATGATGGCCAGCCCCCGGCGTTACGTGCAGCCGTCGCATGTCATCCGCATTGCACCGATGATCTATGGCGGCGGCTTCCGACGTGACCCAGACCTGGCCATGCACCATGCCGCCAAAGTGCGCTCCGGCGGCAAACTGGGCTACTACTGGCAGCTGTTCGCCGGGCTCGGCTGGACCAGCATCCACTGGCTGCACAAGATCCAGCAGCCCACCCTGGTACTGGCCGGCGACGACGACCCGCTGATCCCGCTGATCAACATGCGCCTGCTGGCCTGGCGGATTCCCAATGCCCAGCTACACATTATCGACGACGGCCATCTGTTCCTGATCACCCGGGCAGAAGCCGTCGCCCCGATCATCATGAAGTTCCTGCAGGAAGAACGTCAGCGTGCGGTCATGCATCCCCGTCCGGCCTCGGGGGGGTGAAACAGCTGCGGCCTGACAGGGAAATGGATTAGACGAGGGAGTGTTGCCATGAAAGACAAACCGGCCAAAGGATCGACAACGCTCCCCGCCACCCGCATGAACGTGCAGAACGCCATCCTCGGCCTTCGCGGCCGCGACCTGCTTTCCACGCTACGCAACGTCGGCCGCCACGGCCTGCGCCACCCGCTGCATGCCGCGCACCATCTGCTGGCGCTTGGCGGGCAGTTGGGGCGGGTAATGCTGGGGGACACGCCCTACCAGCCGAACCCGCGTGACGCACGCTTCAGTGACCCGACCTGGAGCCAGAACCCGTTCTACCGCCGCGGCCTGCAGGCCTATCTGGCCTGGCAGAAGCAGACACGCCAGTGGATCGATGAAAGCCACTTGAACGACGATGATCGAGCCCGCGCCCATTTTCTGTTCAACCTGATCAACGATGCGCTGGCGCCCAGCAACTCACTGCTCAATCCGCTGGCGGTCAAGGAGCTGTTCAACACCGGCGGCCAGAGCCTGGTGCGCGGCGTGGCCCACCTGCTCGACGACCTGCGTCACAACGATGGGCTGCCGCGTCAGGTGGACGAGCGCGCCTTTGAAGTGGGCGTTAACCTGGCCGCAACCCCTGGCGCAGTGGTATTTCGCAACGAACTGCTGGAGCTGATCCAGTACTCGCCGATGAGCGAAAAGCAGCACGCACGCCCACTGCTGGTCGTGCCGCCTCAGATCAACAAGTTCTACATCTTCGACCTCAGCGCTACCAACAGCTTTGTCCAGTACATGCTCAAAAGCGGCTTGCAGGTGTTCATGGTCAGTTGGCGCAACCCCGACCCACGCCACCGTGAATGGGGCCTTTCCAGCTACGTGCAAGCCTTGGAGGAAGCGCTCAATGCCTGCCGCAGTATCAGCGGCAACCGCGACCCCAACCTGATGGGCGCCTGTGCCGGCGGCCTGACCATGGCCGCACTGCAAGGCCACCTGCAAGCCAAGAAGCAATTGCGCCGGGTGCGCAGTGCCACCTATCTGGTCAGCTTGCTGGACAGCAAGTTCGAAAGCCCGGCCAGCCTGTTCGCCGATGAGCAAACCATCGAAGCGGCCAAGCGGCGCTCCTATCAGCGTGGCGTGCTGGACGGTGGCGAAGTGGCACGGATCTTTGCCTGGATGCGGCCCAACGACCTGATCTGGAACTACTGGGTCAACAACTACCTGCTCGGCAAGACACCGCCGGCTTTCGACATCCTGTACTGGAATGCCGACAGCACGCGCCTGCCCGCCGCGCTGCATGGCGACCTGCTGGAGTTTTTCAAGCTCAACCCCTTGACCTACGCGTCCGGGCTGGAGGTGTGCGGTACGCCGATCGACCTGCAGCAGGTCAATATCGACAGCTTTACCGTGGCCGGCAGCAACGACCACATCACGCCATGGGATGCGGTGTACCGCTCGGCGTTACTGCTGGGTGGCGAGCGGCGCTTCGTGCTGGCCAACAGCGGGCATATCCAAAGCATCATCAACCCGCCAGGCAACCCCAAAGCCTACTACCTGGCCAACCCCAAGCTGAGCAACGACCCGCGCGCCTGGTTCCACGATGCCAAGCGCAGCGAAGGCAGCTGGTGGCCGTTGTGGCTGGAGTGGATCACCGCCCGCTCCGGCCTGCTCAAGGCGCCGCGCACTGAACTGGGCAACGCCACTTACCCACCGCTAGGCCCCGCGCCAGGCACCTACGTGCTGACCCGATGAGCTGCTGACTGGATGAAAACCCGCGACCGTATCCTTGAATGCGCCCTGCAGCTGTTCAACCAGCAGGGCGAACCCAACGTATCCACCCTGGAAATTGCCAACGAACTCGGCATCAGCCCAGGCAACCTGTACTACCACTTCCATGGCAAGGAGCCGGTGGTACTGGGCTTGTTCGAGCGTTTTGAAGAAGCGTTGATGCCGCTGCTGGACCCGCCGCTGGAGGTGCGTCTGGACGCAGAGGATTACTGGCTGTTTCTGCACTTGATCGTCGAGCGCATGGCTCAGTACCGCTTCCTGTTCCAGGACTTGTCCAACCTGACCGGGCGCTTGCCCAAGCTAGCCCGAGGCATGCGCAGCCTGATCAATGCGATCAAACGCACGCTGGCGGCACTGTTGGCCAGCCTCAAGAGCCAGGGGCTGGTAGAGAGTGATACCCAGGCGCTGGGGCAACTGGTGGAGCAGATCACCCTGACGCTGATGTTCTCGCTGGATTATCAGCGTGTGCTGGGGCGCGAGGGGGATGTGGGGATCGTGGTTTACCAGGTGATGATGCTGGTGGCGCCGCATCTGCAGGCCCAGGCACGGGCGGCGGCGGAGCAACTGGCAGTGAAGTACCTGGAGGGGTAGGCCTACTGGAGATGGAGTGTTGCAGCCGACGCATTCGCGGGTAAACCCGCTCCTACAAGGTTTGGCGCATCTTGTGGGAGCGGGTTTACCCGCGAAGAAGGCGACGCGGTATTAGATCAGGGTACCGGTGCCGGTAGGTGCCGATGGCGTGCTGCTGGCCGGGGTGGCGGCAGGTGCCGGTGCCGGTGCAGCGGTTGCGGCAGGAGCAGCGCTCGCCGCTGGGGCGGCTGGCTTGGCGGCTGCCGGTTTAGCCGGCGCCTTCTTCACCGCAGGTTTCTTGGCCGCTGCCGGCTTCGCCGCAGGCTTGGCTGCTGCGGGCTTGGCTGCAGGTTTTTCCGCTGCGGTTTTGGCTGCAGGTTTGGCCGCTGCGGTTTTGCCAGCAGGTTTGGCCGCCGTCGTTTTCGCCGCAGGCTTGGCTGCTGCCTTGGCCATTGGCTTGGCCGCGGCCTTGCTCGCAGCCGGCTTGGTCGCCGCAGTACGCGAGGAAATCGGCGTAACCGAAGCACCAGTCAACTTCTCGATCTGCTTGGTCAGGCTATCCACCTGCTGGTGCAGTGCCTTGATCTCGTTGCGGCTCGGTACGCCAAGACGCGAGATGGCACTGTTAAGGCGCTTGTCGAAGGCTTCTTCGAGTTCGCTCCACTTGCCCAACGCACGGTCCTTCACGCCCGATACCCGCGAAGTGGTCGAGGACTTTGCAGTCTCGGCAACATCTTCAGCCGTCTTTTTCGCCTGTTTCTCGGCCTTCTCGCCATCCTTCACCAGCGAGTCGAACAGCTTCGGGCCGTCCTGGTCGATCTTCGAATAGATACCCAGCCCCGCCAGCCAGATCTTGCGGGAGTATTTCTCGATCCCGCCGACCCAGGAGCTGCCTTCTTTTTCGGTGTTCTTCTTGCCAGCCATCCTGCTCTCCTTATGGTTTGTGCGCGACACGCTCAAGCAGCTCATGCAACTGTTCAAGCTTGATCGACAACGCCTCAACGTCATGTTTAGACGGAATACCCAGGCGATTCAAGGCGCGACCGACCCGTGCGTCGAAAGCTTTTTCGATCTTGTCGAGTTGAATTTCTACCTTGCCGCGTACGCGGCTCACTTCTTCACCGACTTCATCAAGCTGGTGGTTGGCGGCATCGAGCTCTTTGTCGATGCGCTTCTTGCCGCGAGTCTCGACACCTTCACCCGCCCTGACCAGCTCCTTGAAGTAGTCAGAGCCTTCCTGACCAACGCGGGCGTAGGCGCCGATACCGGCCAGCCAGATCTTGCGCGCATAGCCTCGCACCTCGCCAAGCGTACCCAGGGCTTCGTCTTTTTTCTTCACAATCACTTTGGCCATGCTGTGTACCTCATGCTCATGAGTGGTGGAAAACCGCCCACGGAGGTTGGGCTTGAACATAAGGTAGGGAAGAAAATTAGAAACCTCACCCTAAGGTCTTCGTTGTCGCATCTATATACCGCAAGCCCCTTCGCCCATAGCGCTAGCGTCGCAAGCTTCACCTCACGGACATCGACGCCATGACTGTTGTAGCAAACCCACCCAGGCTGACGTTCAAGCAAAGCGTGGCAGCCTGTTTCTCCAAACGACCCAGCCTGCGGGACGTTTTATCAAAGGAAGCATTCCAGACTTTCAGCGACCGGTATCCATGGTTGCACCGCAACCATCCTCATATCACATCGCTCGACCCTTTCGTCATCCTGCATGCACCGGCCAGCACAGATGATCTGCCACGTCAGAGCGGGCTGCTGGACGAGCTTCTCCGGCATTTCCTGACCAAGGAACGTGTGCAACTGGGCGCCTCAGACAAGCTGAGCATCAGCCCTCCCCATGTGTTTAAAATTCAGGAGCAAGGCCAGGACAACATTCGCCAACCCGAAATCATGCCGGACCTGACGAAGCTCAGCGATGACTTCGATACCGTGCTTGGTGCGTTGATACCGGCCTTCCAGCAAGCCCAGATCGGCTTCTGGAACGGGCTCGACGAAGACAGCCAAGTCTCGCGCATGCTCTGGCTGGAGCACACCATCAAGGCTGCATTGCTCGAGAACCTCCCTCGCCAAGGCCTTGGAGATGATGAAAAAGCGGCAATGTACGCCCTGCTCGACGGGGTATACGACAGCCTGGCTGTCGAGGCGATACAAGTCACGCTCGGAACGGATGGCGGGGCACACACCGTTACCCTACCGGATCTGTTGCTCATCACCACAAGCGGCACCCGCAGCCTGGTTCTGCAATGCAAGCCCTGCGGTTCGGTTCATCGCCATGTCGACCTGCCCAGCTTTGCCACCGCGCTGCAACGGCAGCTAGCGCAACGTTATCGCTTCGAAACGTTGTCCTGGGCACACTCGCCAGTAATCGGACGCCCTTTCGCCTTCCAGGTCAGGCAACTGCTGAACGATATCCTGGACGACATCGGCCGCCTGCGTATTGGCGGCCTGACAACCGTCGACGAACTGGAGCGACAACTGCGCCAGGTGAGCGACCCGTCAGCTTACTTCTTCAACCTGCCATCGCAGGAGCAAGCTGCACCCTCCGTCAGCCCGCCGCGATGGCTGCTCAATGCCAGCGCTGAGGACCGCTACGCCTACCACACTGCACTGCTCGATCTGGCGGCGAGCCAAGGTCGGTCGAAGGGCTGCACATCCCTGGGCGATGTCGAGGATATCCGTGATTACGCCGCTCGCCGCTTGCGTGAGACCCTGCAGACCAGCTACCCAGACAAGGCGGTACACGACCCGAACAAGGTGCACATCCGCATTTCCCAGGCCATCATCGGCGCCGCTACACAAGGGCAGTCACTGTTCTTGTACTCGGTGCCCCTGACCGATTTGGCAGTTTCACGCCTGCGGCTGGAGGCTGGCGAGGTGATGAGCGGGATGAACTTCGAGGACGGCTCGCCTGTGACCGACTGGCTGAGCATCGACCAGATCAGGGGCCTGATTCATCAGGTCGACATCGGCGGTCACTACCCCTCCTACCTGAAGGACCAAGTCAACACCCAGCCGCGCAGGGCCGAGCGAATCCGCCAGCATGCCAGGGAATGGCGTTACGCCCTTCGGTTCAGCACGCTGAAGGCCAAGATCGAGCGACAGCTTGGCGAAGCGGCAAGCCAGGCAATGCTCAGGTTCTGCCAGGGCATGGACAATGGCGTGGACCTTCTGCGCATCGCCCCCCTGGCGTTCCTTTGCGCGCCTGGCGCTTCGGCAAGCGATGTGGCGCACGGGATGTTCATCATCGAAATACCGGCAAGCGGCAGCTGGGTCTTGTACCGCCCATTCTATGCCGACAGGGCGTTGCAGGAATTTCCGAACCTCGAATTGCTGATGGACGCAATCCGCAGCAGGGGCGAACTGCAAGAGAGCGTACTGGCCTGGCTTGAGGATGACGCGCGTCCGACTTACCAGAACGACGGGTTCAAGCACCCGCACCTGCACCCGAACATGACCAAGCTGACGCACCTGCTCAATGTGCCGGTCGAGCTGCTGGACCACCTTTTGCAACGCCTCAGACGCCCGGTCCAGGCCTCGTTCCAGGCCTGGACGGAAGATCTGGACACTCATCTGTTCAACGCCCGTATCGAGACCATGTTATTGGCCTCAGCCAGCAACAGCGTCTCCAATGCCCAGGAAGTGCGGGCTTTGGTGAAGGAGGCTGCGTGGGCGATCTTCAATACCGTCACCCAACTTTGGCATGGCCCGATGACCACCCTGGTGTGGCTGGTGGTGGCGCTGTCGGCAGTCAAGGAAGACGTCGAGGCGCTGATCAAGCGCAGCGGTGACGACAAGATCGTCGCAGCCATAGACCTGGTCACCAACCTGGCCTTGCTCCTTGCCCACCGCCCTGCAACGCCACCTGCCAACAGCGAAGAGCCCGCCAGGCTACGTTTTTCAGGCCCTGCGCCGAAGGAAGAGACCCCGCCCCCAGCGCTCGAGCAGCCACAGGAGAAACCGTGGCAGCCCCCCGTCGAGGCGCCACGGCCCACGCTCGTGCGTGTAGATGGCTGGCATGACGGGCAGCGCCTGAGCAACCTGTCGGTACAGGAGCGCCAGTCACTGGCCCAACTGCAAGCCTCGCAGCCACTCGAAGGGCACGCGCCACTGACAAGGGGCCGTTTGCGTGGGTTGTACAATATTGCCGGCCGTTACTACGCCAAGTTGGGCGATGGCGCCTATGAGGTCATCGAGACGTGGAACGGCATGCAGATCATCGGCCCCGAGCCGAGCAGCAGCGAGTGGGTGTCCCAATGGAATGGCGCCCCGGACGGCTACCATATCGTTGGCCGTGAACGCCAAAAAGGCCCCTGGCTGACGCGCTGGAATGGCCAATGGACCGTGAATCTGAACCTCTCTGGCGGCATGCCAAGGAACAGGCAATCCATCAACGCTGAAAACCGCCAGCGGTTCGACACCTTGAGTACAACCGCCACGGCGAACCAACAAGCGCTGAACCAGATGGCGCCACTTATGGAACGCAGCCAAGTGCAACTGCAGGCTTATGACGACCTCGCGCTGGAGTACAGCCTGGCTGTCGATGCTCTGCCTGCACAGGAGCGCGCTTCACCGCCGCCAGCATTGCAACTTCAGAGGCAGGCACTCAAAGCCCAGCGCCTGCGCCACTTGCCAGAGATCAGGGCATCCGCGCTCTACCTGGAACGGCAGAGCACGCTGTTGCATGGGAACATCGAAGTGTTCAAGGAGATGGCCGAACCACGGTTCAGCAAATTCGACACCCGAGCCCCGAGCCGACGCCGATACGGCAATTGGTACGGCGCAGCCATCGAAAACGACATGCTGCTGTGCCGACGCTTGCTGGAGCAGGTCGACCACCAGGCACTGAGCGCACAGGCCACCGGGCTGCCCCGCGTTCCAGAGACTGCCGAGCAGATACAGCAATACCTCGACTATCGCGAGCGGGTACGCGATTCCTGCCAAGCCAGCCGCCGCCTGCTTGTCGTCAGCCAGCGGCTGGACCGGATCCTGGCGGAAACACTGCAGGACCCCAAGATCGATTTTGCCAATAAAGCCACGAAACTCGCTCAGACCATCCGACGCAGAACGTATTCGACATTGGTCATTCGGGCCCAGCTGCTCAGTGACCTGGCCTACCTCGCCGTGGACAAGAGCCGCCTCTCTGCGGACACGGCCGAGGATTTGCTTGCGATGCGCGCGCCGCTCAGCGGCATCGAATTCAGCAGCACGGTATGGAGCCACGACGGGCTGGCAGCCACCGAAGAGACGGCCCAGGTCAAAGCCGAACTGCTTGAGGATATCCTTCAGAAATACCGTACCGTGCTGGACCGCGCCCAATACATGAAAACGCTGGACTCGCCTGCGCTGGTCGCTGACGTACTGGACGAATACATACGCGAACTGTCCACGATTGCCCAGATCACAGAGCAGCAACTGAGCGCGACCTTGACCAACCTCGACAGCGGCATCAGCCCCCCCTCGCCAACGCCCTATCATCGGCCCGCGACGATCAGACGCCGGGTCATCCGTGTTGACCGAGGTCGACCGCTACTGGTGGAAATCGATCAAATGGGCAACCGTGCTATCCAGCGCAGTGCATTCAACCAGGAGCCTGCGGGCAGCTTCACGCAACGCGACGGGGTGTGGCATGCCGTGCCTGAGCAAGCGCGGCCGGCCCAGCATGACCGCGCACAGCTGCGCCAGCGAGCAAACCGCCTGCTGGCAGAGGTGGATGGAAAAATCGCCTTCGCCGCTCACTATGCCGATGAGCCCAACAGCCTGAGCGACTTTCTGGAATGGCCGGCAGGTGACATGCGCGAAGTGCAGCAGCAACTGACCGAGCTTAACAATCCACTGGATTACGGCTTGGTCGAACTCCTTCGGGCAGCGGTAGACCGCGTCCATCACGAAAAACTTCGGCTACTCACCGACGCGTATCTGAACACCCGACATCCCGACGGCAAGGCCCTTCGCTTCCTGGCTGAGCAGAACCGGATTCGAATCAGGCAAACCGTGATTCGCCGACAGTTACGTCACGCCAATGATTACCTCGACGTCTACGAGGTTCGCGATGTACAAGCGCCACAGCGGTTACTGTGGGAGGCGCATTTTCATTATCCCAGCCTCGAAGCGAGGGGGCATGACTTCGTGAAGGGCCACCTCAAATTCTGGGATGCAGGCGTAAGGGGCCGAAAGGCCATGCTTGAGCGGGCCGCAGACGCACGCGAGCGCATCGCGATCTACCGCGGCGATCTGCGCCTGGAGCAGGTGATTGGTATCATTCCTTTCCCGGCGGACGCGCCACAGTAGCCACAGGGCGGCGCCGGCTCAGGCCAGGGCCTTGTCCAGCGCCCGCTCGATTTCACCTTTGATGGTGCCGCTCATCATCGACAGCATCATGCCCAGCTTCAATTCGACGCGGATGCTGTCGTCGCCAATGTGCACACTGCCATTGGCGCCACTGCGCGCAACGTCCACACGGTCACCGTTCCAGGTGGCCTTGAGGTCGTACTCGCGGCTGAGCTTGTCGACCAGCGCTTCGGCCTTGGCGCGGGCGGCATCACGGCCGAGGGAGTGTTTGCGTTCGACGCTGATCTGGGTCATGCGGACGTTCCTGAAGATGTAGACATAATGCGCATTATGCCCGCCCCTGCCCGCTGGCACACCCCGCCAAGACAAATCCGCCCGTTCGCCCTAGAATGGCGGTAATTTTTTCCGGTGAAGCGATATGAACGACCAGCGCAAAGGCGACCACGCCGAACCCACCACCCATTTCGGCTATCAGGACGTGCCTGAAAGCCAGAAGGCGAAGAAAGTCGCCGAAGTGTTCCACTCGGTGGCAGCCAAGTACGACCTGATGAACGACGTGCTTTCCGGCGGCATGCACCGCCTGTGGAAGCGCTTTACCATCGAGCTGTCAGGCGTGCGCAGCGGCAACCGCGTGCTGGACATCGCCGGCGGTACCGGTGACCTGGCGGCCAAGTTCTCGCGTCTTGTCGGGCCGACCGGACAGGTGGTGCTGGCCGACATCAACGATTCGATGCTCAAGGTAGGCCGTGACCGCCTGCTTGACCGCGGCGTGGCCGGCAATATCGAGTTCGTCCAGGCCGATGCTGAAAAGCTGCCGTTCCCGGACAACCACTTCGACTGCGTGACCATTGCTTTCGGCCTGCGCAACGTCACCCACAAGGACGCCGCCATCCGTTCGATGCTGCGCGTGCTCAAGCCCGGTGGCCGTCTGTTGATCCTGGAGTTCTCCAAGCCGACCAACAAGCTGATGTCCAAGGCCTACGACGCCTACTCGTTCGCTTTCATGCCGCTGGCTGGCAAGCTGATCACCAATGACTCCGAGAGCTACCGTTACCTCGCCGAGTCGATCCGCATGCACCCTGACCAGGAAACCCTGAAGAGCATGATGGTCGAGGCCGGTTTCGACCGCGTCACCTATCACAACATGACCAGCGGCATCGTTGCCGTGCACCGGGGAATCAAACCCTGATGTTGCTGGCCGGGCTGCTCGCCAGCGTCGAACATGGCCTGAACCGCGTCCTGCGCATGGACAGCACGGCCCTGCCGCGGCTGGCCGCGCTGGAAGGCAAGGTCATCGAAATCGACTGCCGCCAACCGGCCCTGCAGCTGTTCATCTTGCCCGACGAAGAAGGCCTGATGCTCGCCGCCCACTGGCAGGGTGAGGTCGACTGCAGCCTGCGCGCCCCCGCCGGTAGCCTGGCGCAACTGGCCCTGGCCAAGGACAAGACCGCCGTGCTGCACAGCCCGCAAGTCGAGCTGCACGGCGACAGCGCCGTACTGCTTGACCTGTTCGGCGTGCTGCAGGACCTGGAACTGGACTGGGAGCACGAGTTGCAACGCTGGCTTGGCCCGGTCGCCACAGCAATGCTGGCCGGCCATATCCGCCTGCGCGCTCGCTGGACTCGCCAAGGTCTGGCACGTTTCAGCCAGAACCTGTCCGAATACCTGGCCGAGGAATCCCGCACCCTGGTCGGCAAGCGCGAGGCCGAAGCCGCCTTCAGCGAACTCGATGCCTTGAAACTTGATACAGAACGCCTCGAAGCGCGCCTCAGGCGCCTGTCCCGATCCCTTGATACCAGCGATAACGCATGAAGCTGCTCGCCGTCCGACGTCTTTTTCGCATCCAGCGTGTGGTGATCCGCTACCGCCTCGATGACCTGCTGTTCGACCAACCCTTGCTGCCCTGGTGGCTGGCCAGCCTGCGCCTGTTGATGCCGTGGCGCTGGCTGCCACGCAAGCCCACCGAGCTCAGCCGTGGCGCGCGCCTGCGCCTGGCGCTGCAGGACCTGGGGCCGATCTTCATCAAGTTCGGCCAGTTGCTGTCCACCCGCCGCGACCTGCTGCCCCCGGACATCGCCGACGAACTGATGCGGTTGCAGGACCGTGTGCCCCCCTTCGACCCGAAAAAAGCCGTGGCCTTGATCGAGGAACAGCTCGGTGCCAAGGTCGGCGAGGTGTTCAGCCGCTTCGACGTCGAGCCACTGGCATCGGCCTCGGTGGCCCAGGTGCACGCCGCACGCCTGAAAACCGGTGAAGAGGTGGTGGTCAAGGTGGTGCGTCCGGGCCTGAAACCGGTCATCGCCCAAGACCTGGCCTGGCTGTTCCTGATCGCCAAGGCCGCCGAACGCGCCTCGGCGGATGCCCGTCGCCTGCACCCGGTGGAAATCGTCGGCGACTACGAAAAAACCATCTACGACGAGCTCGACCTGCTGCGCGAGGCTGCCAACGCCAGCCAGCTGCGGCGCAACTTCGAAGGCTCCGAGCTGATGTACGTGCCCCAGGTGTACTGGGACCTGTGCCGCCCCAAGGTGTTGGTGATGGAACGCATCTACGGCGTACCGGTGACCGACATGACCACCCTGGCCGACCAGCGCACCGACATGAAGCTGCTGGCCGAGCGCGGCGTGGAAGTGTTCTTCACCCAAGTGTTCCGCGACAGCTTCTTCCATGCCGACATGCACCCCGGCAACATCTTCGTCAGCACGGTCAAGCCGTGGAGCCCGCAGTACATTGCCATCGACTGCGGCATCGTCGGCAGCCTCACCGCCGAGGACCAGGACTACCTGGCGCGCAACCTGTTTGCCTTCTTCAAGCGCGACTACCGCCGCGTCGCCCAGTTGCACATCGACTCGGGCTGGGTGCCGGCAAACACCAAGGTGAACGAGTTCGAAGCAGCGATTCGCACCGTGTGCGAGCCGATCTTCGAAAAACCGTTAAAAGATATTTCCTTCGGCCAGGTGCTGATGCGCCTGTTCCAGACCGCACGGCGCTTCAACATGGAAGTGCAGCCACAGCTGGTATTGCTGCAGAAAACCCTGCTCAACATCGAAGGCCTGGGCCGTCAGCTGTACCCCGACCTGGACCTGTGGAGCACCGCCAAGCCGTACCTCGAACGCTGGATGCGCGACCGCTATAGCCCCAAGGCCGTATTCGGCAACCTGCACAGCCAGGTAGAGCAATTGCCGCACCTGGCCGGCATGACCCGCGACCTGCTCGAACGCCTGTCGCAGCCTCACCTGCACGATCCACAATTGCCGGAGCGGCGCCGCCAGGGCGACCGCTGGGCGCTGCGCCTGCTGGGCGCCGGCCTGCTTGGCGGTGGCGCAGTCTTGGCCGCAGGCGCTGCCGAAACCGCCAGCCTGGCCGCCCCGGCCGCCTGGCCCGCCTGGCTGATGCTGGCTGCAGGCCTTTACCTGATCGTGCGCCAATAGCCAGCCGCGCCTGTGGCTGGCACACTAGCGCAAAGGGCCCGGCACAGGAGCGGGCCCGCTTTGGAGTCGACGATGAAAGACTGGCTGGACGAGATCAAGTGGAACAGCGATGGCCTGGTACCGGCAATCGCTCAGGACCACAAGACCGGACGTGTGCTGATGATGGCCTGGATGAACCGTGAATCGCTGGCCCTGACCGCCGCCGAGCAGCGTGCCATCTACTGGTCGCGTTCGCGTGGCAAGCTGTGGCGTAAAGGCGAGGAGTCCGGGCACGTGCAAAAACTGCATGAGCTGCGCCTGGACTGCGACGCCGACGTGATCATCCTGATGGTCGAGCAACTGGGCCATATCGCCTGCCATACCGGTCGTGAAAGCTGCTTCTACCGCGTCTATGAAGACGGCCAGTGGAAAATCGTCGACCCGGTCCTGAAGGACCCGGATGCCATCTACAACGCAGGACACTGACATGAGCGACACCCTCAACCGCCTGGCCGAAGTGCTTGAAGAACGCAAGCAAGCGGCGCCTGACAGCTCCTACGTGGCCAGCCTGTACCACAAGGGCCTGAACAAGATCCTTGAAAAGCTCGGCGAAGAGTCGGTCGAAACGATCATTGCTGCCAAGGATGCCCAAATCAGCAAGGATTACAGCGATGTCATCTACGAAACCGCCGACCTGTGGTTTCATAGCCTGGTGATGCTCAGTGCGCTGGGCCAGCATCCACAAGCCGTGCTGGATGAACTGGAACGCCGCTTCGGCTTGTCCGGGCATGATGAGAAGGCCGCACGCCAGCCATCTGCCTGACGTTTTATTGGGGGCGCCCGCTCCCACAGGCACCGGGTTGCCGGATCGATATGCTGTACACACAATTTTCAGGAGTACGAAATGGGTATCTTTGACTGGAAACACTGGATCGTCCTGCTGGTGGTCGTGGTTCTGGTGTTCGGCACCAAGAAACTGAAGAACTTCGGCAGCGACCTGGGCGAATCGATCAAGGGCTTCCGCAAGGCCATGAACGAAGAAGAGACCAAACCGGCCGAGCAGACTCCGCCGCCTGCCCAACCGGTGCCACCGGTGCAAAACACCGCGCAGCCGCAACAAGGCCACACCATCGAGGGCCAGGCCCAACCGGTCCAAGAGCCGCAGCGGAAAGACTGATCCATGTTCGGCATGAGTTTCAGCGAGCTGCTGCTTGTCGGCCTGGTTGCCCTGCTGGTGCTCGGCCCTGAGCGCCTGCCGGGTGCCGCGCGCACGGCAGGCCTGTGGATCGGGCGGCTCAAGCGCAGCTTCAACAGCATCAAGATGGAAGTGGAGCGCGAAATTGGCGCCGACGACATCCGCCGCCAGCTGCATAACGAGCACATCCTGCAGATGGAAGAGGAAGCCAAGCGCATCCTCAACCCCATGACGCCACCCGCGCAGCCGCCGGTCACCACGGCCAGCGTGCAGCCACCTGCCGGGCTCGAAGCCAAGCCGGTCGAAGCACCCGCTGCCCCGGCCGCACCGTCTGAACCGCCTCAACCGCCGCGAGCCCCATGAGCGAGAATCCGGAACACGACCAGCCAATGCCGCTGGTTTCACACCTGACCGAACTGCGCACCCGCCTGCTGCGCTGCGTTGCCGTCATTTTCCTGATCTTTGCCGGGCTGTTCTCCTTCGCCCAGCAGATCTACACACTGGTTTCCGCGCCACTGCGCGAGCACTTGCCGGCCAATGCAACGATGATCGCCACCGATGTGGCCTCGCCGTTCCTCACGCCGTTCAAGCTGACCATGATAGTGGCGCTGTTCCTGGCCATCCCGTTCATCCTCCAGCAGATCTGGGGCTTTATCGCCCCCGGGCTGTACCGTCACGAGAAGCGCATTGCCATTCCGCTGCTCGTATCGAGCATCCTGCTGTTCTACGCCGGCATGGCCTTTGCCTATTTCCTTGTGTTCCCGCTGATGTTCAAGTTCTTCGCCGCTGCCACCCCGGCAGGCGTAGCGATGATGACCGACATCGCAAGCTACCTCGACTTCGTGATGACGCTGTTCTTCGCCTTTGGCGTGGCCTTCGAAATCCCGGTGGCAGTGGTGCTGCTGGTGTGGATCGGCGTGGTCGACGTGAAGTACCTGAAAAAGGCCCGCCCCTATGTGATCATCGGCTGCTTCGTGGTCGGCATGGTCCTCACCCCACCGGACATCTTCTCCCAGACCCTGCTGGCCGTGCCCATGTGGCTGCTGTTCGAGATCGGTGTGCTGTGCGGCAGCCTGATCCGCAAGCGCAGCGCCCACGACGAAACCGCCGACGACCATAACGACCAGCCACCTGCGACCCAACCGTGAACCTGTTGCTTCTTGAAGAGGCCGACTTCGTTTCGGCCAACCGCGTCGTTCTTGCTGATCGGCGCTTCACCCATATGCAGGAAATCCACCGCGTGGCGGTGGGTGACAACCTGCGCGTGGGCCGTATCAATGGCCTGATGGGCAAGGCCACGGTGCTGCGCCTGGAAAAACACGAAGCCGAGCTGGCAGTGGCCTTCGACCAGCAGCCACCGGCCAAGCTGCCGCTGACCCTGGTGCTGGCGGTGCCTCGGCCCAAAATGCTGCGACGGCTGTTTCAGACCGTGGCCACACTGGGTGTACCGCGGCTGATCCTGCTGAACAGCTACAAGGTCGAGAAAAGCTTCTGGCAAACGCCCTTCCTGCAGCCCGACACCATTCGCGAGAACCTGATCCTGGGCCTGGAACAAGCGCGCGACACCGTGCTGCCCGAGGTTATCATCGAAAAGCGCTTCAAGCCTTTTGTCGAAGACCGCCTGCCCACCATCGCCGCCGGCACCCTGGGCCTGGTCGGCCACCCCGGCCCTTACCCAGCCTGTCCCCGCGCCGTAGAACAAGCCGTTACCCTGGCCATCGGCCCCGAGGGCGGCTGGATCCCCTACGAAATCGACCTGCTGGGCAAGGCAGGCCTGGCGCCGGTGCAGCTGGGTGATCGCATCTTGCGGGTGGAGACCGCCGTCACCGCGCTGCTTTCGCGTATTTTCTGACACAAACACCCCTTTTTTGCCCATCAAGTTTCCCTCTCCCGGGCCGATGGCCTTGGCAACAAAACAGTTATTTGTGCTGCCAAGCCGCCGGGGAGTCGAACATGTATCAATGGTTAGCCCAATCGCTGGGCAATGTGAGCGTCAATCGCAAACTGGGGCTGGGTTTCGGCCTGGTGCTACTGTTGACCTTGGCTATTACCCTGGTTGGCTGGCACGGCATGGACAGCATCATCGACCGTGGCGACAAACTGGGAAACATTTCTGTCGTCCAGCAATACACCCAGGAGCTGCGCATCGCCCGCCAGCTCTACGATCGCCGCCGCGACGACGCTTCGCTGGCAGAGCTGGAAAAAGCCCTGAGCAACCTCGACCGCCAGGTGCAACTGATGCTTGGCCAGATCGAGCAACCCGCCGACCGCCAGCGCCTCGAACAGCAGCGCGAGGCAGTGCGCGTCTACCAGCAGGCATTCAACGAGCTGAAGCAGGCCGAACAACGCCGCGAAGCAAGCCGTGATGTACTGGGTAACAGCGCCGATAAAGTCGTTGAATTGATTGGCCGAGTACAACGTAGCCTGCTGCAAGGTGCAGACATCAATCAGTACCAGCACGCGGTGGACGTCAGCGCATTGCTGCAACAAGCGCGTTTCCAGGTGCGTGGCTACACCTACAGCGGCAATGCCGATTTCCAGCAAACGGCACTGAAGGCCATCGACCAGGCCTTGGCCGAGCTGCGCGCACTGCCGGCCAAAGTGCCAGCCGAACATGCTGCCAACCTGGATGATGCCGCCACGGCCATGGGCGGCTACCGCGATGCCGTGACCCAGTTCGGTGATGCCCAGCGTGCCAGTGAACAAGCGCTGCAAAGCATGGCTGAACAAGGCACGGTATTGCTGCAGGCCAGCCAGACGATGACCACCTCGCAAACCGAGGTGCGTAATGCTGCTGCCGCGCAGGCCAAAACACTGCTCACAGTCGCCACCGTGCTGGCACTGGCCCTTGGCCTGCTGGCCGCCTGGGCCATTACCCGGCAGATCATCATCCCTCTGCGCCAGACCCTGCACGCCGCAGAACGCGTGGCCAGCGGAGACCTGACCCAAAGCCTGCAGGTGCAACGCCGCGACGAACTGGGCCAATTGCAAGCCAGCATGCATCGCATGACCCAAGGCTTGCGTGAACTGATCGGCGGCATTGGCGACGGCGTCACGCAGATTGCCAGCGCTGCCGAGGAGCTGTCGGCGGTGACAGAACAGACCAGCGCCGGGGTCAACAACCAGAAGGTCGAAACCGACCAGGTGGCGACGGCCATGAACCAGATGACAGCCACCGTGCACGATGTGGCACGCAATGCCGAACAGGCTTCGGAAGCCGCCCTGATGGCCGACCAGCAGGCCCGCGAGGGCGATCGCGTGGTGGGCGAGGCGGTGGCACAGATCGAGCGTCTGGCAAGCGAAGTGGTCAACTCCAGCGAAGCGATGAACCTGCTCAAGACCGAAAGCGACAAGATCGGCAGCGTACTCGACGTGATCAAATCGGTGGCCCAGCAAACCAACCTGTTAGCCCTCAACGCGGCAATCGAAGCGGCCCGCGCCGGTGAGGCCGGGCGTGGCTTTGCCGTGGTTGCCGACGAAGTGCGTAGCTTGGCCCAACGCACACAGCAGTCGACCGAAGAGATCGAAGAGTTGATTGCCGGCCTGCAAAGCGGCACCCAACGGGTGGCCAGCGTGATGGACAACAGCCGCCAACTGACCGACAGCAGCGTCGAGCTGACCCGCCGCGCCGGCAGCTCGTTGGAAACCATCACCCGCACGGTGTCGTCGATTCAGGCGATGAACCAGCAGATTGCCACGGCGGCCGAGGAGCAGACGGCGGTGGCCGAGGAGATCAACCGCAGCGTGATGAATGTGCGTGATATTTCCGACCAGACCTCGGCGGCGAGTGAGGAGACCGCCAGCTCCAGCGTGGAACTGGCGCGGTTGGGTACCCACTTGCAAGGGTTGGTTGGGCGGTTCACGCTCTGATCTGAACTAGCGGTCGCCCGGTCGGGCCTCTTCGCGGTTTTACCCGCGAGGAGGCGGCACCGGACGAACTGTTTCCTACTTCTAGCGGCGAAATTTCCTACCTGATTATCAGGTCAAGTCCTACAACTCCGCTGCCGATGGGCAGAGATGTGATGCCAGCCATGCGCCTGCATCCTTTCTCTCACTCGCTCGGAGATTCCCCATGCTTGGCTCCCTCAACCGCAAGCTCGGCAACATCAGTGTCGCCGCCAAGCTGGCCCTCGGCTTCGCCGTGGTCCTGCTGCTCACCCTGGCCACCACCATCAGCGGCTGGCGTGCCCTGGATGGTGCCATCGTGCGCTCACAGCAACTCAGTGAAATAGGCCTGATCAACGACCTGACAAAAGACCTGCGCGCGGAACGCATCACCTACCGCGTGCTCAACGACGATGCCAGCAGAGCGCGCATCAGCAACATCCTCGACCAGCTCAATAGCATGCTGACCACCCTGCAGCAACGCAGCAACGTCGATGAGTCACGGCAGTTGCTGACAGAAAAAATGGCATTGTTACAGAGCCTGCGCGACAACTTCAGCGAACTGCAGCGCAGCGTCGCCAGCCGTGTAGCCCTGCGCGAAGCCCTGCAGTCGCAGGAGCAAGCACTCAGCGTGGCGATTGACGAACTGCAGACCCAGGCCTTGCTGAAAATGCCTGACGACAGTCAGCAAAGTGGTGTGCTGGGCCTGATGGACACCCTCAGCCGGCATGTCGAAGGTGCCAACCAGCAAAGCCTGGTTCCAGCCTACACCTTCGTCCCGGTCGAGGATTTTGCCAAAGTCGGTGATAACGCCCTGGACGCCGCCAACAGTAGCCTTGCGCAACTGCTTGAAGGCCTTGCACCGTTGGGCTTGCCACGTGCCATCAGTGAGCAACCCGGTGTCGAGCTGAGCAAGTACCGCACCAGCCTGGATCAGTACCGCCGCGCCGCCGTACGTGTCGAGCAGTTGCAGAACAACATGGAAAACATGGGCAACGAGCTGCGAACGGTTAGCCTCGAACTGGGCAAACGCAAGGTCGAACAACGCGACAGTGAGGCCCTGGCCGCCCGGTCGCTGCTGACCAGTGTGGCACTGCTGGCAATGGTGGTAGGGGCGCTGGCCGCCTGGCTGATCACCTTGCAGATCACCCAGCCACTGCGCCAGACACTGGCTGTGGCTGCCCGCATCGCCAAGGGTGACCTGAGCCAGGTCGACACCGTGCAACGTCGCGACGAAATGGGCCAGTTGCAAACCAGCATGCGCGAAATGACCTTGAGCCTGCGCGAGCTGATCGGTGGCATTGATCAGGGTGTCGGCCAGCTTTCACAGGCCGCCACGCAGTTGGCGGCCAGTAGCGAAGACACCAAGTTGCGCATCAATCAGCAGCGCGAGGAAACCGACCAGGTGGCCACTGCCATGAACCAGATGAGCGCCACCGTGCAGGAAGTGGCACAGAACGCCGAACAAGCCTCACTGGCCGCGACCAACGCTGACCAGCAGGCACAGGTGGGTGATCAGGTAGTCGCCGAAGCCATCGGCCGTATCGAACAACTGGCCGGGCAGATGGACCATTGCCTGGCGGCCATGCAGCACCTGGCAGGCGAGAGCCAGCGGATTGGCAGCATCCTGGATGTGATCAAGTCGGTCTCCGAACAGACCAACCTGCTGGCGCTGAACGCGGCGATCGAAGCGGCACGGGCCGGTGAAGCCGGGCGTGGATTTGCCGTGGTGGCCGATGAGGTGCGCGGCCTGGCCCAGCGCACGTCGACGGCGACCGAGGAGATCGGCCAACTGATCGACAGCCTGCACAACGGTACCGACGAAGTGACCCGTTTGCTGGACAGCAGCAAGAGCCTGACCGAACAGAGCGTAGAGCTGAGCCGCAGGGCCGGGCACGCGCTGAGCCAGATCACCGACACGGTGTCGAGCATTCAGGGCATGAACCAGCAGATCGCCACCGCCAGTGAAGAGCAGAGTGTGGTGGCCGAGCAGATCAACCGAAGCGTAATCAATGTGCGGGATGTTTCGGATCAGACCAGTGCCGCCAGTGAGCAGACGGCAGCCTCGAGTGGAGAGCTGGAGCATCTGGGGCAGCAATTGCGGGGGATGGTGGGGAGGTTCAGCATCTGACATCACGTCGCCCTCTTCGCGGGCAAGCCCGCGCCCACAGGTACAGCACCCCCTTCAAGGCAGTGGTGGACATGCAGGGCCGAGCTTGCCCGCGAAGAACCCGGCGCGGTTACAGCACCTGGCGCAGGAATGCCTGCGCACGCGGGTCTTTCGGCGCAGCGAAGAACGCCGCCGGGGCCGAATCTTCCAGCAGTTTGCCGTGATCGAAGAACAGCACGCGGTCGGCCACTTCACGGGCAAAGCCCATTTCGTGGGTGACGCAAACCATGGTCATGCCTTCCTGGGCCAGGGTCTTCATCACGTCCAGCACCTCACCGACCATTTCCGGGTCGAGCGCTGAGGTCGGCTCGTCGAACAGCATCACTTTCGGGTCCATGGCCAGGGCCCGGGCAATCGCTACCCGCTGCTGCTGACCGCCGGAAAGCCGGGACGGGAATTCGTTGGCCTTCTGCGCAATACCGACCTTTTCCAGAAGCGCCCGGGCCTTGGCCTCGCGGTCAGCCTTGTTGCGCTTGCGCACCACCTTCTGCGCCAGGCACAGGTTTTCCAGCACGGTCATGTGCGGAAACAGGTTGAAATGCTGAAACACCATGCCGACTTCGCGGCGATAGGCATTGATGTCGGTCTTGGGGTCGGCCAGTTGCAGGCCATCGATGGCCACATGGCCTTGGTCGAAATGCTCCAGGCCGTTGAGGCAGCGCAGGAACGTCGACTTGCCCGACCCCGATGGCCCGAGCACCACCACCACCTCGCCCTTGGCGACCTGAGTGGTGACGTTATCCACAGCCCTTACCACCTGACCACGGGTGTCGAAGACTTTCAGCAGGTCACGGACTTCAATCACTTTGCGCAAGCCTCCGCTCGAGCCGGCTGGCAATGTGCGACAGCGGCAGGTTGATCAGCAGGTACAGGCCTGCCACGCAGAACCAGATCTCGAAGGTTGAGAACGAGGTGGTGATGGCCTCACGGCCACTCTTGGTCAGTTCGGTGATGGCGATCACCGACACCAGCGAGGTGTCCTTGACCAGGCTGATGAACTGGCCGGCCAAGGGCGGCAGCACGCGCTTGAACGCCTGCGGCAGAATCACATGGCGCATCGACTGGCCAGCGTTCAGGCCCAGCGACCGGGCAGCCTCGTTCTGGCCCTTGGCGATCGACTGCACGCCAGCACGGACGATTTCAGCCACGTAAGCACCGGTGAACAATGCCAGTGCCGCCACCCCGGCAAACTCGCGGGACAGGTTGAGCACGGTGCCGATGAAGAAGTAGAAGATGAAGATCTGTACCAACAGCGGCGTGCCGCGCACCAGTTCGACATAGACGGTCGACAGGTCGCGCAGGGTCGGGTTGTTGGACAACCGGCACAATCCGGCGAACAGGCCGATCACCAGGCCCAACGCCCCGGACACCACCGAGATCCACAAAGTGGTCCACAGGCCCCACGCCAGCGGGCCAGCGGCCCAGTGACGGGTTACGCCAATCTGGTCGCCTTCGGCAACATCGTCGCCGCGGCTCAGTTGCAGGCTGTCCTTGGCCACATCGAGCACTTGCTCGGCACCACTTTCGTCCTTCAGCGTGACGCGGGCGTTGTCACCGGAGATGACGATTTCCTGCACAGTGCCGTAGCCGGCAGCGCGTTGTACGTCCTCGGCCTTGTAGGCGAAGTACTGTGGTACGCGGTTCCAGCGCCACTCGTAGGAAATCATCGAGGTGGCCATGTAAAGGCTGAGCGCCAGGCCCACCAGGACCAGGGCGGTCAACCCATGCCAGGGCCACTGGGCTTTCTTGTGTTTGATCACGTGGGGTACTTCCGTAAATGCGAACGCGCAGGGTTTGCCTGCGCGTCGGGGTCATAAAGCCGGGCTTGTGGCCTGGGCCTTATTCCATTTCCTTCAGCCAGTCCTTGTTCTTGAACCACTTGTCGTGAATACGATCGTAGGTCCCGTCGTGCTTGATCTGGTGCAGGAAGTTGTTGATGAAGTTGATGCTGTCGTAGTCGCCTTTCTTCAGGCCGAAGGCCAGCGGCTCGTAGGTGAAGGGCTCGTCGAGGAACAGCAGCTTGCCGGCGCCGGCTTTATCTACCGCCACCACGTTGTACGGTGCGTCATAGACAAAGGCGTCGGCCTTGCCGTTGACCACGTCCATGACCGCTTCCTGCTCGTTGTCGTAGCCGTGGTACTTGGCTTTGCTGATCAGCTTCCTGGCGACCATTTCACCCGTGGTGCCCAACTTGGAAGTGAGGCGGTACTTCTCGTTGTTCAGGTCTTTGTACGACTTGATCTCGCCAGCCAGTTCCTTGCGGATCAGCAGGGTCTGGCCAACCACGATGAAGGGTTCGCTGAAGTTCAGGCGCAGGTTTCGCTCCTGGGTCAGGGTCATGCCGCTGCCGATCATGTCGAACTTGTCGGTCAGCAGGGCCGGGATGATGCCGTCATAGGCGGTGGACACAGCCTCGAACTTGACGCCCATGGACTTGGCCATGGCCTTGAGGATATCGACTTCGAAGCCGATGATTTCGCCACGCTTGTTGGTCATCTGGAACGGCATGTAAGTCGGGTCCATGCCCACCCGCAGGGTGCCGCGCTTGACCGCGTCATCGATGGCGCCCGCCTGGGCCGCGGTCACGGCGACCAGGGCGGTCACACCGACCAGCAGTCGCGAAAGGTATTTCTTGATCATCACCAAGTCCCCTAGCAATAAAAGTAGCGAATCTTATTGTGTTGGCACGGCCGTACTGGCCGAAGCGTCGTATCGGAGAGGGATGCTAACGCATGGCGGCCCGAGGACCTAGAGCCGCGGGGGGACTTTGTTGGCCAAAATGGGGGGCTAGGGCAAAAAGCTTAGCGGGTGAACCCGCTCCTACAAGGGAATGTGTATCCCTGGTAGGAGCGGGTTCACCCGCGAAAAGGCCCGATCAGGCGCCGACGAGTGTCGGTTGGCCTGCGTTTTCCGGGTGCAACGGCAACAGCGGCGAATGCGGGTCATTGTTGATCGACGCACGCCACACATCGATCCATGCCGCATTGTGCTCGGCCCACACCTGCTCGTGCAGGCGGCTCAGTGCCACCGGATCGCTGAGCAGGGCCAGGCGCGTATTGAGGTCCAGGCCTTTCGGCCCGACTTCAATCGCCTTGGCAACGCGCTCTGCACGCAACGCTTCGATCGGTGCCGCCTGGCCATGGCGGGCAGTGGCCATGGCGCAGGCCAGGGCATTCTGCCGCGGGTCGACCACGGCCCGCACGAAGCCATCATGCAAGGCATGCCAGCGGTTTTCGTGGGTGTACTGGTCGGTCGCCAGCAGCTCTTGTGGGGTGGCGTATTCCTCGGGGATGAGGAACAGCTTCTCGTCCTTGGCCGCCAGGCCCAGGCGGGTGCGGCTGGAAATGACCGATACCGGGATCGACAGCACCAGCGAACCGACGATAGGCGCCAGCCACCACAGGAAGCTCGGGTTCAACCATGCCACCAGTGCGGCCCAGGCAATGCCCAGCAGCGTCTGCGGGCCATGCCGGCGCACGGCTTCGCCCCACGGCGTGGAGTCGTCGTCGCGCTGCGGCGAGTTCCAGGTCGCAGCCCAGCCGAGGAACGCGGCCAGCACGAAGCGGGTGTGGAAGATCATGCGTACCGGTGCCAGCAACATGGAGAACAGCATCTCCATCAGCATCGACAAGGTAACCTTGACTCGCCCACCGAACTCGACGGCGCCCTTGGCCCAGATCAGGATGACGCTAAGCAGCTTGGGCAGGAACAACAGCACGATGGTGGTGGAGAACAGCGCTACGGCCTTCTCCGGGTGCCATTGCGGCCACAGCGGGTAAAGCTGGTATGGCTCGATGAAATACTGCGGCTCCATCAGCGTGTTGGTCGCCAGCAACGCGGTCGACAGCACCAGGAACAGGAACCACAGCGGCGCCGACAGGTAAGACATCACCCCGGTGAGGAACACCGCACGGTGAACCGGGTGCATGCCTTTGACCAGGAACAGGCGGAAGTTCATCAGGTTGCCGTGACACCAGCGGCGGTCGCGCTTGAGCTCGTCGAGCAGGTTTGGCGGCAGTTCTTCGTAGCTGCCCGGCAAGTCGTAGGCAATCCACACGCCCCAGCCGGCACGGCGCATCAGCGCAGCTTCGACGAAGTCGTGGGAAAGGATGGCACCGGCGAATGCGCCCTTGCCCGGCAACGGCGCCAGCGCGCAGTGCTCGATGAACGGCTTCATGCGGATGATCGCGTTGTGGCCCCAGTAGTGCGACTCACCCAACTGCCAGAAGTGCAGACCGGCAGTGAACAGTGGGCCGTACACGCGGGTAGCGAACTGCTGCATGCGTGCGTACAGGGTGTCCATGCCCGAGGCTCTCGGCCCGGTCTGGATGATGCCGGCGTCCGGGTTGGCTTCCATCAGGCGCACCAGGCTGCTCAGGCACTCGCCGCTCATGACACTGTCGGCGTCGAGTACAACCATGTACTTGTACTCGCCACCCCAGCGACGGCAGAAGTCGTCGAGGTTGCCGCTCTTGCGCTTCACCCGGCGCCGACGGCGGCGGTAGAAGATGCGGCCAAAGCCTTTGGTTTCGCGGCACACATCCAGCCAGGCCTGTTGCTCGGCCACGGCAATGTCGGTGTCGTTGGTGTCGCTGAGCACAAAGAAGTCGAAACGGTCGAGGTTGCCGCTGGCGGCCACCGACTCGAACGTTGCGCGCAGGCCGGCGAAGACCCGCGGCACGTCTTCGTTGCAGATCGGCATCACCAGCGCGGTGCGCGCCTCGGGCGCGATTGGCTCGTTGCCTGCGCTGCTGCCCGAAATCTTGTATTTGTCGCGCCCGGTGAGCAGCTCGAGGAAGCCCATCAGCGCGGTCCAGAAGCCCGCCGACACCCAGCAGAACAGGATGCCGAAGAGGATCAGGATAGAAGTCTGCAGGGCATACGGCCACACCTGCACCACCGTGTCCCACAGCGACTGGCTGAGGATTTCGTCGAGGTCGACGAACGACCAGCCCTGGTACGGCAGGATGCCCTTCATGTACCAGCCAGCAACGATGGTCTGGCCAATCATCAGGGTCAGCAGGATATAGCGGCGGATCGAACCGACCGTGCGCCAGCGTGCCGGTGGCAGTTCGCGCTTGGGCGGCTGCGGGGCATTGGTACGGCCGGTCATGCGCCGCCACATGCGGATCAGCACGTTGGTGCGCCACGGTTCGGGCACAACCTTGGTGCGCTTGATCGGCGGGGCGATCTTCAGGCACAGGCGGCCGCTGCCATCGACGCCGAGCATTTCGGCGTCTTCCAGCTCGGCGGCGCTGCCCACGGTCAGGCGCGGGCCCACCGAGGCCTGCACGGCCTCGGCAGAGCTGGCGGCCGGGTTGGCCGCCAAGCGTTGGTGCAGCTCACTGAACGAGGTGCAGCTGGCAAGTTCAGCCCGCTGCTGGTCGCTCAGTGGTAGGTGGGCCAGGTACTCGCCAAGCGATTCCGGCCTTGCGCTTGAGTTACTCATCGGCAGGCAACTGATAGCTCCAGGTCTCGGTCAGCACCTTCTCGGTGGTGGCCGGGGCCCCGTTGGTGGGCGCCGCATCGGCGGCAGGTTGTTCGGCCTTGGCAGATGGCTCAGCCTTGACGGCTTTCTCGGCCTTGGCATGCTTGGCTGCGGCCTTGTCCTGCTTGGCGTCCTGGGCAGGCTTGGCGGCTTCGACCGGCACGTCACGCACCAGTGCGGCGCGCATTTCGGTCGATTTGTTGGCTTCCTTTACCTTCAGGCGCAGGGTCAGGCGCCAGCCCTTGGTCTCAGGGTTATAGCGCAGATTGTTCTCGACCACCTCGGCGTTGTCGCCCACGCTGATCTGGCTACGCACCGCGGTGTCTTCCGGCAGGGCAGCCAGGGCCGGGCCGGCGAAGTCGACCAGAAACGCCACGCTGCCGTCTGGCTGGCGGATCAGGTTGGACTGCTTGACGTCACCGGTGGAACGCAGGGTCTGCTTGACCCAGCCTAGATCAGGGGCCTGGAACTTCGGCTCGTCAATGGTCCAGTGCAGGCGGTAGGCGTACTCGATCGGCTTGCCGGGCTCCGGCAGCTTCTCCGGGCTCCAGAAGGCCACGATGTTGTCGTTGGTCTCGTCGGCGGTCGGGATTTCGACCAGGTCCACGCTACCCTTGCCCCAGTCACCCTTCGGCTCGATCCAGGCGCTTGGGCGCTTCTGGTAGTTGTCGTCGAGGTCTTCGTAGTCGCTGAAGGCGCGCTGGCGCTGCATCAGGCCGAAACCACGCGGGTTCTCGACGCTGAAGTTACTCACGGCCAGGTGCTTCGGGTTGTTCAGCGGGCGCCACAGCCACTCGCCATTGCCGGCGTGAATCGACAGGCCTTCGGAGTCATGCAGGGCCGGGCGGTAGTTGAGCACCTTGGACGGCTGATTGGGGCCGAACAGGTACATGCTGGTCAGCGGAGCAATGCCCAAGCGGCTGACATGCTCACGCAGGAACACGCGGGACTGCACGTCGACCACGGTGTCGTTGCCCGGACGCAGGATCAGCTTGTAGGCGCCGGTGGAGCGCGGCGAATCCAGCAGCGCGTAGATCACCAGGTGCTTGTCGGCTGGCTTGGGTTTTTCAACCCAGAACTCGGTGAAGCGCGGGAACTCTTCGCCCGAGGGCAGTGCGGTGTCGATGGCCAGGCCACGGGCAGACAGGCCGTACACATGGCCCTTGCCGACTACACGGAAATAGCTGGCGCCAAGCAGGGTCATGATCTCATCCTGCTTGTCGGCCTTGTTGATCGGGTACAGCACACGGAAACCGGCGTAACCGAGGTTTTTGGTGGTTTCCGGGTCGTGCGGCACGTCACCGAACTCGAAGCGGTCCGGGTCGTACTTGATTTCCTGGACCTTGGTGGCGGTGACCTCGTTGATTTTCACCGGGGTATCGAAGTGCATGCCCTGATGATAGAACGACAGTTTGAACGGGGTCTTGTCCTTGGCCCACTCGGCCTTTTCCTGCAGGAAACGGATTTTCTGGTAGTCCGCAAACTTCATGTCGCGGAACACGGCCGGCAGGTTGCTTTTGGGTGCGTCGTACTTCTGGCCGGCCAGATCCTTTGCCTTGGCTGCAACATCGTCAAGATTGAATGCCCACAGCTGGCCCGCGCTCATCAGGCCAACCAGAGCCACACTGGCCATCAGCGCCTTGCGTAGCCGAACGCCGGGGATTCTTGATGCTTTTTGGGGACTAACAATCACGAGCAACCCTCGCCGAAAACAGATCATGAAACCAACGGCCAGCGACAAATGCCGGGTTGGCGAGCACTGTTCGGACCCCGTGAGGGCGTAATGATTCCCCAAACGGATCCAGACAATGCTCGAGTCAGAGTGAAACGGACCTGCGAACGCAGGTCCATGCAGCGCGCGATTATCCAGCAGGTTGCGTGACAACGCATCAGGCTGGAGCAACTATTTATCGTATAAAACCCCTTGTTTTCCTGTGAACAAAGGGGTTTTTGACCTCATATTTGTAACATAAATGTTACGGGGCCATCATTGACCAGGTGCACCTGCATATCCGCCCCGAATCGGCCGCTGGCCACGTCGGCGTGCTGAGCCTTTGCCTGCTGCAAAAGATAGTCGAACAACTCGGCGCCGAGGGCCGGTGGCGCCGCTGTCGAGAAGCTTGGACGCATGCCGTTGCGGGTATCGGCGGCCAAGGTGAACTGTGACACCAGCAACAGGCCACCCCCGACATCCTTGAGCGACAGGTTCATCTTGCCCTGGTCGTCGCTGAATACACGGTAGTTCAGCAGCTTGTGCAACAGCTTATCGGCCTGTTCGCGGGAATCGTCAGGCTCGACCGCGACCAGCACCAGCAACCCCTGGTCGATGGCACCGACCACCTCCCCCGCCACTTCAACCCGCGCACCGCGCACGCGCTGCAACAGGCCCTTCATGCTTCTTCCAGGGGCAGGTCGAGCAGGCGTCGGGCCATCTGGTCGGCGGCACGCACCAGGGCATCGGTGATGCCAGGCTCGGAAGCCGCGTGACCGGCGTCACGGATCACTTTCAGCTCACTGTTCGGCCAGACCTGGTGCAACGCCCAGGCGTTGTCCAGTGGGCAGATCACATCGTAGCGCCCATGCACGATCACCGCCGGCAGGTGGGCGATCTTGGGCAGATCACGGATCAGCTGGTCCGGTTCGAGGAAGGCGTTGTTCATGAAATAGTGGCATTCGATGCGAGCGATCGACAGCGCCCGCTGCGGTTCGGAAAAGCGGTCGACCACCAGCGGGTTGGGGCGCAGGGTGGCGGTACGGCCTTCCCAGGTGGACCACGCCTTGGCGGCGTGCATCTGGGCGATCTGGTCGTTACCGGTCAGGCGCTTGTGGAAGGCCTTGACCAGATCGCCGCGTTCCTCCGGTGGTATCGGTGCGATGTAGTCCTGCCAGTAGTCGGGGAACAGGCGGCTGGCGCCTTCCTGGTAGAACCACTCGATTTCCTGCGGCCGGCACAGGAAGATGCCGCGCAGGATCAAGCCATGCACACGTTCGGGGTGAGCCTGAGCGTAGGCCAGGGCCAGGGTCGAGCCCCAAGAACCACCAAACAGCACCCACTTATCTATGCCAAGGTGTTCGCGAATGCGCTCCAGGTCTTCGACCAGGTGCCAGGTGGTGTTGTTCTCCAGGCTCGCATGGGGCGTGGAGCGGCCACAGCCGCGCTGGTCGAAGGTGATGATGCGGTACAGGTTGGGGTCAAAGTAGCAGCGGCTCTGGGCGTCGCAGCCAGCGCCAGGGCCTCCGTGGATGAACACCACGGGCAAACCTTCCGGCGAGCCGCTTTCGTCGACATAAAGCACATGCGGCGCTTCCACGGCCAGATCGTGCCTGGCGTAGGGTTTGATCTGCGGGTAGAGGGTCTGCATTGCGCACTCCGTGTGAGGATTATTCGGCCGTGGGCCATCATAAACCTGAATTGCGCTTTCAGCACCGTCCTTGCTGACGCGTTCGAACGGCGCGAATGGCCATTGCGCAGATTTCCGACAATGGCCTCCCACGGCGCCTGGCGACGCCGATAGCGTCGCCGCCTCCACTCAACGCTTGTAACGCTCGTCGCCCCACGCGAGCAGCGCTTGCAGCAGCTGCCTCAATACCGCTTGTGTCGGTTGCGCCAGATCATCCCGGTAGGCAAACGGCTCGACTTCCTCCATATAGGTGCTTTGCGCCAGCTCCAGTTGCACAGCATGGATATGGTTGGCCGGGTCGCCATAATGCCGGGTGATGTACCCGCCTTTGAACCGACCGTTGAGCACATGGCTGTAACCTTGCATCCCGGCGCACACACCCTGCAGCCGCTCAGCCAGTGCCGGATCGCAACTGGCGCCGTTGAAAGTACCCAGATTGAAGTCCGGTAACCTGCCGTCAAACAGGTGCGGGATCAGCGAACGGATCGAATGGGCATCCCACAGCAGCGCATAACCAAACTGCTCTCGCAAGCGGTCCAGCTCGCGACGAATGGTAGCGTGATAGGGGCGCCAGATCTGCTCCAGATAGCGTTTACGTTCTTCGCCAGACGGTGCCAGCCCATCCTTGAACAGGGGTTCGCCACCGAACAGCGTCGCCGGGTACAAGCCCGTGGTGGCGCCGGCGTACAGTGGCTTGTCGTCGTCCGGCCGGTTCAGGTCGATGACGAAGCGTGAATACTCTGCAGCCACCACGCTGGCGCCCATCTCACGGGCAAAGTCATACAGCTGCGGGATGTGCCAGTCGGTGTCCGGCAAGCTTTGCGCCTGGTCGACCAGGCCGTCGCGCACGGCGTCGCTCAGGCGCAGGCCAGCGTGCGGCATGCTGATCAGCAGCGGCAGGCGACCTTGGTGAAAACTCAGTACCTTGTCCATCGTGCCTCGCTCAGTTGGAGATTTCATGGCCCATGCGCACTACGCGCTTGGGCAGGTCGCCACCCAGCCAGTAGGCCAGGTCGGCGGGGCGTTCGATCTGCCAGGCGACGAAGTCGGCCACCTTGCCCACTTGCAGCGAGCCGTGGCTGTCACCCAGGCCCAGCGCCGTGGCAGCGTGGACCGTAACGCCGGCCAGGGCTTCTTCCGGCGTCATGCGGAAGCAGGTGCAGCCCATGTTCAGCATCAACCGTAGCGACAACCCTGGCGAGGTGCCGGGGTTAAGGTCGCTGGCCAGGGCAATCTTCACCCCGTGCCGGCGCAATGCATCCATTGGCGGCAGCTGGGTTTCACGCAGGAAGTAGAAGGCACCCGGCAGCAGTACGGCGACTGTGCCGGCGTTTGCCATGGCCATGGCGTCTTCCTCTGTCATGAACTCCAGGTGGTCAGCCGACAGAGCCTGGTAACGCGCGGCCAGGCTTGAGCCGTGCAACGATGACAGCTGTTCGGCATGCAGCTTGACCGGCAGGCCCAGTTCGCGTGCCTTGATGAACAGTCGTTCGACCTGGGCCGGCGAGAACGCGAGGTGTTCGCAGAAGGCGTCCACCGCATCTACCAGGCCTTCGGCGGCCAGGGCCGGCAACATTTCATCACAGATGTGCGCGATGTAGTCATCGGCCCGGGCTGCGTACTCCGGGGGCAAAGCGTGCGCTGCCAGGCACGTGGCACGCACCGTCAGCGGCAGCTCGTCAGCCAGGCGCCGGGCCACTCGCAGCATCTTGCGCTCGTTGGCCAGGTCCAGGCCGTAGCCGGACTTGACCTCGATGGTGGTCACGCCATCGCGCATCAGTGCCTGAACGCGCTGGCGAGCACTGGCGAACAACTCGTCTTCGCTGGCCGCACGGGTAGCCCGCACAGTGCTGGCGATACCGCCACCCTGTGCGGCGATTTCGGCATAGCTCACGCCCTGCAGGCGCTGCTCGAACTCGCCGCTGCGGTTGCCGCCGAACACCGCATGGGTGTGGCAGTCGATCAGCCCAGGGGTGACCCAGGCACCACCCAGGTCAACCGTGCGGTCAGCTTCGACTGGCGCCAGCTCGGCGCGTGGGCCTATCCACTCGATCAGCCCGGCGCTGGTGACGATCGCCGCATCCTCGATGGCCGAGTAGCGGCCGTCGGCCATGGTTGCAACATGGCAATGCTGCCAGAGGGTTCTCATGCACAATCTCCTATGCTAGCGGTGCAGCTCGGCCGGCTGAGTGTCCGGCAAATAGCCGAGATCACCAAAGATGAACACCATGAGCACAATGGCCATGGCTGGGCCGTGTGGCCAGAACGGTACCGGTAACTTGAGCTGGGCCACTTCCTGACGGCTCATGCTGCGGCGCATGGCTGCCTGCGAAGGACCGCCAAGCGGCCTTAGGGGCCATTACAAGCTTGGCAGCACACCCGCCAGTAACAAGCCGGTCAGACTCCCCTTGGCCAACAGTTCCACGGCCTTCTCGATATCCGGCGCGAAGAAACGGTCACGGTCGTAGTGCGGTACCTCGCTGCGCAGCGCCTGGCGCGCCTGCTCCAGCTTGGCCGAAGTCTTAAGGCCTTTGCGCAGGTCCAGGCCCTGGCAAGCGCCCAGCCATTCGATGGCCAGCACGCCACGGGTGTTTTCGGCCATTTCCCACAGGCGCTTGCCGGCCGCCGGAGCCATCGACACGTGGTCTTCCTGGTTGGCCGAAGTTGGCAGGCTGTCGACGCTGTGCGGGTGCGACAGGGCTTTGTTTTCGCTGGCAAGGGCGGCAGCGGTGACCTGGGCGATCATGAAGCCGGAGTTGACCCCGCCGTTTTCCACCAGGAACGGCGGCAGCTGGGACATGTGTTTGTCCATCATCAGCGAGATGCGGCGCTCGCTGAGCGAGCCGATTTCAGCGATGGCCAGGGCCAGGTTGTCGGCGGCCATGGCCACCGGCTCGGCGTGGAAATTGCCGCCGGAGATCACATCACCTTCGGCAGCGAACACCAGCGGGTTGTCCGACACGGCGTTGGCTTCGATGCCCAGCACTTCGGCGGCCTGGCGCAGCTGGGTCAGGCAGGCACCCATGACCTGCGGCTGGCAGCGCAGCGAGTACGGGTCCTGGACCTTGTCGCAGTTCTTGTGCGACAGCGACACTTCACTGGAGTCGCCCAGCAGGTCGCGGAAGCAGGCCGCGGTGTCAATCTGGCCACGCTGGCCACGCACTTCGTGGACACGCGCATCGAACGGCGAACGCGAACCCAGCGCAGCTTCGACGCTCAGGCCGCCGCAGGCGATGGCAGCGGCATACAGGTCTTCGGCCTGGAACAGGCCACGCAAGGCATAGGCGGTGGAAGCCTGAGTCCCATTGAGCAGGGCCAGGCCTTCTTTGGCGGCCAGGGTCAGCGGTTCGAGGCCGGCAATCGCCAGGGCTTCGGTGGCCGGCAGCCACTGGCCCTTGTAGCGAGCCTTGCCTTCGCCCAGCAGCACCAGCGACATATGCGCCAGCGGCGCAAGGTCACCGGAGGCACCTACCGAACCTTTCAGCGGGATGTGCGGGTAGACTTCGGCGTTGACCAAGGCAATCAGCGCGTCGATGACTTTGCGGCGGATGCCGGAGAAGCCACGGCTGAGGCTGTTGATCTTCAGCACCATGATCAACCGCACCAGGTCGTCATCCAGCGGCGCGCCGATGCCGGCGGCGTGGGACAGCACCAGCGAACGCTGCAGGTTTTCCAGGTCATGGCTGGCGATGCGGGTCGAGGCCAGCAGGCCGAAACCGGTGTTGATGCCATAGGCAGTGCGGTCTTCGGCAATGATCTGTTCGACGCAGGCGACGCTGGCGTCGATGGCCGGCGCGGCGCTGGCATCCAGGCCCAGGCGTATCGGCGCTTGGTGGATGCGGCGCATCTGGGCCAGGCTCAGCTGACCAGGAATGAGGTTCAAGGCGTCCATGTAAAGTCTCCTTTCAATTGTTCGGGTGCTTGACCAGCAGCACAGGCTGCGGCGCCAGCGAGGATTTCAGTAGTGCGGCGGCGCGGGCGATGTCCGGGGCCAGCCAGCGGTCTTCCAGGTACGCCGGCACCTGCTCGCGCAGCAGGCGCCAGGCGGCATGGGTGCCAACGCCGAACTGTTGGTCCTTGAGAAATTCGAAAGCCTGGGCGGCCAGCAGGTACTCGATTGCCAGAATCTGGAAGCAGTTCTCCAGTACCTGGTGCAGCTTCAGCGCGGCATTGGTGCCCAGGCTCAGATGGTCTTCCTGCAACCCGGAGGTGACGTAGTTGTCGAGCACCGCCGGCTGCGCCAGATGGCGGTTCTGCGCGCACAGTGACGCGGCGACATACTGGGCGATCATCATCCCTGAGTTGACCCCTGGGTTACTGACTAGAAACGCCGGCAGGCCGCTGACGAGCGGGTTGACCAGGCGGTCCAGGCGGCGCTCGGCGATCGCGCCGATCTCGGCCATGGCAATCGCCAGCAAGTCGGCCGCCATTGCCACCGACTGGCCGTGCGGGTTGGCCTGTGAGACCACCCGGAAGTCGTCCGGAGTGCCCAACAGCAGCGGGTTATCGTTGGCGCCGTTGAGTTCGGCCTCGATCTGCTTCACCACATGCGCCAACTGGTCGCGGGCGGCGCCATGCACCTGCGGGATTGAGCGGATGCTCAGGGCGTCCTGGGTACGGATGCCTCTGCTGGCAGCGATTACTTCGCTGTCGGCAAGCAATGCCCGCAGGTTCTCGGCCACCACCTGCATGCCAGGATGTGGCTTGAGGGCGATGATCTCGGGGTCGAAGGCGGCGATCTGGCCGCGCAGCGCTTCAAAACTCATGGCACCGATCACGTCGGCCCATTGCAGCAGACGGCAGGCATCGTCCAGGGCCAGGCTTGCCAACCCGGTCATGCATGGCGTGCCATTGACCAGACACAGGCCGTCCTTGGCGCCCAGTTGTACCGGCGTCAGTCCTGCATCGGCCAGGGCCTGGGCGGCATCGACAATCTCTCCCCGGTAGCTGACCTGGCCGATGCCCAGCAGGCATACGCCGACATGGGCCATGTGGGTCAGGTAGCCTACCGAGCCCTGTGACGGCACCTGCGGGGTGATACCGTGGTTGAGCAACGCAAGCAATGCCTCGACCACGCGGCGCTGAATGCCGGACTTGCCATGGCTGTAGTTGCAGATGGCAGCGCAAATGATCGCCCGGGTTTGTTCGTCGGCCAGCGCCGGGCCAACGCCACAGGCGTGGCTGAGCAGAGTGTTGCGCGACAGCTGGCTTAGCTGCTCGCCCTGCAGCGACACATTGCAAAGTGCACCCAGGCCGGTGTTCACACCATAGGCGCGCTCACCGCTTTCAACGATATGGTGGACGATCGCCTCGGCATTGTCGATGCGCGCCCAAATCTGTGGTGCCAGCTCAAGGCGCGCCCTTTGGCGTGCGACCGCTGCAATGCTCTGCCAACGCACTGTAGCGCCGCTGAGGATTACAGTTTCATCCTGCAACATGCTGCCGCTCATACCGCCACCGCGCGGCGCTGGACAAAGCGGTCGACATATTCATCGGCCGGGTCGTGGAGGATCTGATGCGGCGTGCCGACTTGGATCAGGCGGCCGTCCTTAAGGATGGCGATACGGTTGCCTATGCGCACGGCTTCATCCAGGTCATGAGTGATGAACACGATGGTCTTGTGCAGGGTCTTCTGCAGCTCCAACAGCTGGTCCTGCATTTCTGCGCGAATCAGCGGGTCGAGGGCGCTGAACGCCTCATCCATTAGGATGATGTCGGTATCCGCCGCCAACGCCCTTGCCAGGCCGACGCGTTGGCGCATGCCGCCGGACAACTGGTGCGGGTATTTCTTCTCGTAGCCCTTCAGACCGACAGTCTCGATCCATTGCTGGGCGCGCTCGGCACACAGTTGCTTGCTCTCGCCGCGTACCATCAGGCCATAGGCGACGTTGTCCAGCACATTGCGGTGCGGCAGCAGGCCGAAGCTCTGGAATACCATGCTGATCTTGCGCCGACGAAATTCGCGCAAAGCGTCCATGTCGTACTGCAGGATGTCCTCGCCATCGACCAGGATCTGCCCGCTGGTGGGATCGATCAGGCGGTTGAAATGGCGTACCAGCGTCGACTTGCCTGAGCCGGACAGGCCCATGATCACGAAGATTTCGCCGCTGCCGATGGACAACGACAGGTCGTTGACGCCGACCACGCAGCCGGTCTGTGCCAGCACTTTGTCCTTACCGTGGTTGTTACGGATCAACTGCAGGGCCTCGTCGGCGCGATCGCCGAAGATCTTGAACACATTTTTCACTTCGATCTTGCTGATCGGCTGCATGCTCATTTGCTCACCTCGTGGCGTGGCCGGCCATAGGCCTGGGTAATGCGATCGATCACCACCGCGAGAATCACGATGGCCAGGCCCGCTTCCAGGCCCCGGCCGACATTGAGGGTCTGGATACCGACCAGCACGTCCTCGCCCAAGCCACGGGCACCGATCATCGAGGCAATCACCACCATCGACAGGGCCATCATGGTGGTCTGGTTGATACCGGCCATGATGCTCGGCAGCGCCAGCGGCAGTTGCACGCCAAACAGTTGCTGCCAACGGTTGGCACCAAAGGCGTTTATCGCTTCCATCACTTCGCCGTCGACCTGACGAATCCCCAAGTCGGTCAGCCGGATCAGTGGCGGCGCGGCATAGATCACCGTGGCAAAGATCGCCGGCACTTTGCCCAGGCCGAAGAGCATCAGCACCGGGATCAGGTACACGAAGCTGGGCATGGTCTGCATGATGTCCAGCAGCGGCATCAGCACCGCGCGCAGGCGGTTGCTACGCGCCGACAGAATGCCCAGGGGGATGCCCACCAGCACCGAGATAAGCGTGGCCACCAGCATCAGCGCCAACGTCTGCATCAGTTTGTCCCAGAGGCCGACGGCACCCACCAGGAACAGCAGGCCGGTGATCATCAGGGCCGGCAGTACCCGCCGGGTGGCATGCCAGGCGACGACTGCCACCACGCCAAGCATCAGCCACCACGGAGTCGCACGCAGCACGCCTTCAAGGCTGACGATCGCCCACAGCAGGGTGTCGGAGATGTGCCGAAACACATCCCCATAATTGGTCACCAGGGCGTCAACCCAGCCGTTGACCCAGTCGGCGATGGAGAATGTCAGATTGTCAGGAAACATAGGTTCCACTCATCAGCTGAGGACGCTCAAAGCGCCGCGTTGATCTTCTTGGCAGCCTCTTCGCTGACCCAGGCCTGCCAGACTTCAGGATGTTCCTTGAGGAACGCCTTGGCCAGCACAGGCGATTCGATCCGGTCCTTGGCCATGCGTGCGAGGTTCTGATTCAGCAGATCGATCGGCAAATTGACCTTCTGCAGTACCTCGACCAGCTCCGGCGCTTCATCGTGGAAGGCTCTGGACAGGCCAACCTTGATCGACACGGTCTTGTCCGCGCCCTCTTTTTCCTGCAGTTTGACCAGGTCGACCTGGCCCATCAGAGGGGTTGGTGTCCAGTAGTAGAACAGGATCGGCTCGCCGCGCTTGTAGCTCGACAGCACCGCAGCATCCAGCGCAGGACCGGTGCCGGGGCGGAAGTTGGTGTAGCTGCTTTCCAGGCCGTACTCCTTGAGCATCCTGGTGTTGTCCCGTTCACAGGTCCAACCGGCCGGGCAGTTGTAGAAACGGCCCTTGCTGGGCTCTTCCTGGTCCTTGAACACGCTGGCATATTTGCCCAGATCGGCCACGCTCGTGAGGCCCGGTGCCTTGGCTTCGAGCTTGCGCTTGGCGTCGCCCTCGATCACGTAGCGCGGCACGTACCAGCCCTCCTGCGCTCCGACTACCGGAGCACCGACACCGACCACCTTGCCGGCGGCTTCGGCCTTTTTCCAGACCTCGCTGCGGCCAACCCATTCTTCGGCAAACACCTGAATGTCATTGGTGCCCAAGGCGTTTTCCATGGTAATGGAGTTGCCGGGCAGACTGTCGGTGGCGCAGCCGTAACCGTTCTTCAGCACGAATTGCATCACGTCGGTCAGCAGCATGCCGCTTTCCCAGTTCAGCCCGGCAAATTTCACCGGCTTGCCAGACTCGCACCAGCCAGCGGCCTGGCTGCTACCAGCAACGCCGAGCAGGCCGAGGGCGAATAGCGAGGCAAGCAAGGTCTTATTGGTTTTCATTGCGTGACGCTCCCAAACTTGAAAGTGGAATTCGGCAGTCCTTGCAAGAAAAAGCTGGATCCAGAAGGGTGCTGAGTGGATAAACCCACGTAGCACCCTATGGACTATCAGCCAGTAATCATCGGCAGGTTCAGGCCCTGCTCTTTGGCGCAATCGATCGCGATCTGGTAACCGGCGTCAGCGTGTCGCATCACCCCAGTGGCCGGGTCGTTGGTCAGCACGCGGGCGATACGCTCGGCCGCTGCGTCGCTGCCATCACACACAATGACCATGCCAGAGTGCTGAGAGAAGCCCATACCCACGCCGCCGCCATGGTGAAGCGAAACCCAGGTGGCGCCGCTGGCAGTGTTAAGCAGCGCGTTGAGCAACGGCCAGTCGGACACGGCATCCGAACCGTCCTGCATGGCCTCGGTCTCGCGGTTGGGACTGGAAACCGACCCTGAGTCGAGGTGGTCGCGGCCGATTACGATCGGTGCCGACAGCTCGCCGCTGCGCACCATCTCGTTGAACGCCAGGCCCAGCTTGGCACGCAACCCAAGGCCAACCCAGCAGATGCGGGCCGGTAAGCCCTGGAAGCTGATGCGCTCACGGGCCATGTCCAGCCAGCGGTGCAGATGGGCATCGTCCGGAATCAGTTCCTTGACCTTGGCGTCGGTCTTGTAGATGTCCTCCGCATCGCCGGACAGCGCGACCCAGCGGAAAGGGCCGATACCGCGGCAGAAAAGCGGACGGATGTATGCGGGGACGAACCCAGGGAAGTCGAAGGCATTGGCTACGCCCTCCTCCTTGGCCATCTGGCGGATGTTGTTGCCGTAATCGAAGGTCGGCACGCCTTGCTTCTGGAAATCGAGCATGGCCTGCACATGCACGGCCATGGACTGTTTGGCAGCCTTGACCACAGCGGCGGGCTCGGTCTGCGCTCGGTCGCGATACTGCTCCCAGGTCCATCCCGCCGGCAGGTAGCCGTTGAGCGGGTCGTGGGCGCTGGTCTGGTCGGTGACCATGTCCGGGCGCACGCCGCGCTTGACCAGTTCGGGCAGGATCTCGGCAGCGTTGCCATGCAGGGCGATGGAGATGGCCTTGCCTTCGGCCGTGTACTTGGCAATGCGGGCCAAGGCGTCGTCAAGGTCTTGGGCCTGCTCGTCCACGTAGCGGGTTTGCAGGCGGAAATCGATACGGCTTTGCTGGCATTCGATATTCAGCGAGCAGGCGCCGGCCAGAGTCGCTGCCAGTGGCTGGGCCCCGCCCATGCCGCCCAGGCCCGCAGTCAGCACCCACTTGCCTATGAGGCTGCCCCCATAGTGTTGGCGGCCGGCCTCGACGAAGGTTTCGTACGTGCCTTGAACGATGCCTTGGCTGCCGATGTAGATCCAGCTGCCGGCCGTCATCTGACCGTACATAGCCAGGCCCTTGGCATCCAGTTCGTTGAAGTGCTCCCAGTTGGCCCAGTGTGGTACCAGATTGGAGTTTGCGATCAGCACCCGCGGGGCGTTGGCGTGAGTCTTGAACACACCAACCGGTTTGCCCGACTGCACCAGCAAGGTTTCATCATCATTCAGATGGGTCAGGCTTTCGACGATCTTGTCGTAGCAAGCCCAGTTGCGCGCGGCGCGGCCAATGCCGCCGTAAACCACCAGCTCCTTCGGGTTCTCGGCAACCTGCGGGTCAAGGTTGTTCATCAGCATGCGCAGCGGCGCTTCAGTCAACCAGCTCTTGGCCGTCAGCTTGTTGCCACGCGGGGCGCGGATCTCGACGTCACGGAATTTGTTCAGCTTATTGTCAGTCACGAAAAGTGCTCCTCGAGCGATCTATCCAAAAACCCGACGCGATCGGCGGGCCGGTGGGGCGGTCTGTACAGGGCGAATGGGACGGCCTATCCACTTTCGCCCACTTAGCTTTACTTGTACATACAAGCATATGCAATTGAACGGCCAAGTTGCTTCGCCGGGCGTTATTGCAGACACCGCAATGGCGTTTCAGCCCGCATGTCGCAAGGGCTGCAGGGAAGTTGAAAAAGCTGACGAGGAGCGTGGCGAGGCAAAAAACAAGCAGAAGGCATTGCGCCATCTTGGGGCATTCGGTAACAGATCAGACCTTTTCGGGGCGTTACCGGGTAACTCTTGGTGGGTTTACACGGCCCTTTTGCGGGAGTGCGAAGGGCCGGCGGGCATTCATGCCAACGGGGTCAGCTCGATGACACAGCAACGCCCAAGCACCTCCACCTCCAGTAGACGGTCGTTACCGCTCAATTGCATGCAGTCATACAACCCCAGTGGCGACTGCTGCTGGCCGTCGACACCTACCTGCAATTGCGCCTGGCCACTGAAAATCAATACGGTGCTGGCGGCACTGAAAAGCCGGCTACCACCGTTGTACCATTGCAATCGCGCACGGTAACGCAGCGGTGCGTAGATCAGATTGAAGTCGCGGATCGCCCCGCCCAACAGCGAGCAATTCACTTGGCTTTCACCGCTGAACGCATAGGCGTCGAAAGGCACGAGCGGCCGGCTGAGCTGACCATCCACCGTAAGACGCATACCATCCCCATGCAGTACGGTGATGATGCGCTGGTACCCGGTAAAGGTGGAGAACCCACCAGAGGCCTCGATATCGGCTATCGACAGGCGCCAGCCGAAGCCCTCGAGCCCGTCACCTGCATCTCGGGTGATTTCCTCGGTAAAGCCACCACCATTCTTCCACGGCATGCGCGGGTAATCTTTGGCACGCAACCATTGCAGCTCGCTCATTTGCTGAAGCGTCCTTCCAGGCGATGACGGGAACCGGGGTGGATCAATCGCGCCGCCGTGACAGGCTGGCGACCAGACCAGGTGCGGCGGCGAATCAACAGGCACGGCTCACCTTGCTCGATCTGCAGGAGCTGGCATTCGTCCGGCTCGGCGAGAATGGCTTCGACAACGTGCTCGCCTTCGGTCAGTGGCGCTACCTGGGACAGGTAGGCGTAGGGCGTCAGTAGGGTGAAATCCTGCTTGAGATAGTCCGGTGCGATCTGTGCATTGACGTAACGGTCTTCGATCTGCACCGGAACGCCATTTTCATAATGCACGATCAGCGAATGGAACACGCGCTGGCCTTCGCGCATGTCCAGGGCCAGGGCGCGTTCGGAGCCCGCGGCTTCCTCAGCCAGGGTGATCACCTGGCAGTTATGCTGGTGGCCACGTGCAGCAATCTCGTCGGCGATGTTGTTGACTTCGAAGAGCGCCGAACGGGTCTTGGGTTCGGCAACGAAGGTGCCGACCCCTTGCATGCGCACCAGCAGCCCTTCGGCGGTAAGCTCGCGCAACGCACGGTTGATGGTCATGCGGCTGAAGCCCAGCTGGCTGACGAGCTCACTTTCGGACGGCACGCGATGGTGCGGCGGCCAGCTGCCATTCTCGATCTGCTGGATGATCATCTGCTTGACCCGGGCATACAAAGGCGCCGGGCCCTCGCCCATTTGGGCCACCAGCGGGGAGACAGAAGGTGTCGGCACGGCGTTTGATCCTTGTGCGAATAGATTGATGGTAGCTTGCCGGAGTTTACCCGGCAGGCAAACGGCTGTATATGTATATACAAGCTGAACAATAACAGGACTGCCAATGCCCGCCTATTACGCCGAACGCGCCCTCCTGCCCAACGGCTGGGCCCATAATGTCCGTTTCGAGGTAGCCGATGATGGCTCCCTGGCGGCAATCGAAGCCGATGCAAATGCCGAAGGCGCCGAGCGCCTTGCCGGCCCTGTGCTGCCCGGCATGCCCAACCTGCACTCACATGCCTTCCAGCGCGCCATGGCAGGCCTGGCGGAAGTTGCCGGCAACCCCAACGACAGTTTCTGGACCTGGCGCGAGCTGATGTATCGCCTGGTCGGGCAGATCAGCCCCCAGCAGCTTCAGGTCATCGCTCGCCAGTTGTACATCGAGATGCTCAAGGCCGGCTACACCTCTGTGGCCGAATTCCATTACGTACACCACGACCAGGCCGGCAAGCCCTACGCCGACCCGGTCGAACTGTCGCTCCGCATCAGCGCGGCTGCGGCCGATAGCGGCATTGGCCTGACCTTGCTGCCGGTGCTGTACAGCCATGCAGGCTTTGGCGGCCAGGCGCCGAACGACGGGCAGCGGCGCTTCATCAACTCCACTGAACAGTACCTGCAGTTGCAAGCGCAACTCGCCCCGCTGCTGGCCGCGCAACCCGCGCAGCACCTGGGCCTGTGCTTCCACTCGCTAAGGGCGGTAACACCTGGGCAGATCACCGAAGTGCTGGCGGCCAGCGACAGGCAGTGCCCGGTGCATATCCACATCGCCGAACAACAGAAGGAAGTTGACGACTGCCTGGCCTGGAGCGGCCTGCGCCCACTGCAGTGGCTGTACAAGCACGTGGACGTGGACCGCCGTTGGTGCCTGGTACACGCTACCCATGCCGAACCGGACGAAGTAACTGCCATGGCCCGCAGCGGCGCGGTGGCCGGGTTGTGCCTGACCACCGAAGCCAACCTGGGCGACGGGATTTTCCCGGCAGTGGATTTCCTGGCACAGGGCGGGCGCATGGGTATTGGCTCGGACAGCCATGTGTCGTTAAGCGTGGTGGAGGAACTGCGTTGGCTGGAATATGGCCAGCGCCTGCGGGATCAACGGCGCAACCGCCTGTATCGCGGCGACCAGCCGATGGTCGGGCGCACGCTGTATGACGCGGCGCTGGCCGGTGGTGCGCAGGCGCTGGGGCAGGCGGTCGGTGAGCTGGCGGTGGGCAAGCGCGCCGACTGGCTGGTGCTCGATGGACAGGACCCGTACATCGCCATGGCGGAGGGCGACGCCATTCTCAACCGCTGGCTGTTTGCCGGTGGCGATCGCCAGGTGCGCGATGTGATGGTGAATGGGCAGTGGGTGGTACGCCAGGGGCGGCATGCGCAAGAAGAAGAAAGCGGGCGGGCGTTTACCGAAGTGTTGCGCGAGCTTTTGGGCTGAGTGTACCGGGGCTGCGTTGCAGCCCTTCGCGGGCAAGCCCGCTCCCACAGGTTGGACTGCCCCCCCAAAAAACGTCTTGTGGGCAGTCCAGGGCTCAGCGCAGAACCTGTGAGAGCGGGCTTGCCCGCGAAGGGTTGCAACGCAACCCCGAAAAACTCAGTGCATTTTTACTATTTGCTGATCGGACGCCCGCCAGATCAAGCGGCTGGTGTCATACCCCTGCTGCCGCGCCCTGGACAGCAGGTTCTCGCGCTCCCAGGCAGGCAGCGTCGGCGTACGCGACAATATCCACAGGTATTTGCGGTCCGGGCTGCCGACGATGGCCGTACGGTAGTGCTCGTCCACATAAAGAATCCAGTACTCACCCCGCGCCACGCCTGGCACCAGCTTGGTGAACCAGTTATCGAACTCGACCCACAGCTTGTCGGTGTGCCCCGGCTCCTGGATATTCGCATGCCCTTCGGCGCGTAGCCATTCATCACCCATGGTGCGGCAGCGGTTGAGCACGCCATAACTGCCATCAGGCCTGAGGTTGTAATGGGCCTCGGACTGCTCGCAGCCTTCCTGATAGCGCATGGGCAGGCGCGCCAGCTCGTACCATTTGCCCTGGTAGCGCTTGAGGTCGACATGGCCGGCGGTTTTCGGTGCCAGCGGGTCGTGCGAGGAACCTGCACAACCGCCCAGCAGCAACGCCAGGCAAACCCCCATCAGCAGGTACGCACGCCTCATTTGAGACCCTGCCCGGAATACATCAGCACCTTGTCAGCTGCGTACTGCACGCTGATGAAGCTCTTCTCGTCCCCCCAGGTGCAGCTGCTCATGCCCAACGCGCCAGAACACTCGGTCGGCGTGCCGAGCAACTGCTCGACCTCGGCCTTGCTCATACCGGCCTTGATCTTGGAATAGTTTTCCTGGTTGATCTTGCTGCAGGCGGTCAGCACGACGCACAGCGACAACAGGGCGAGGGAACGCAACGACATGAAGGGACACTCCTGAAAGATGATACAGGCGAGTGGCCTGCAGTGACCTTCGACGTAAAAATCCCTCCCAGGTTCCCTGCCCCACCCCCTTTGCCCCTACACCATTGGTCGGATGGCCACTACTGTGCGATTAATCACAAAGCATTAGTCATGCGCACAATAAAAAAGGCCGCCCCTGTTGGAGCGGCCTTGCGTCGCGATGGCCTGCACAGCAGGCCCCTTGGGCGTCAGAAGCGAGACCCAGGCTCCAGCAAAAAGTCCATCTCTTCGCTGGTACTCGGCCGCTCCAGCACCAGGTTGCGGTGCGGGAAACGCCCGAACCGGGCGATTACCCGCTGGTGCTGCTCGGCATAGTCGAGGAAGCCTTCGAACAGCCGGCGGTTGGCCTCGGGCTGTTCATCCAGCAGCATTTGATAGCGTTCCACGCACAGGTTCTGCCAGTCCAGCACCTCGGCATGCTCCAGCACCAGCAGCACAAACACCCGCTGGATCGGCAGCAGCTGGTAGTCCCAGCCCTTCTGCAGGCCCTGCATGGCCACTACCTGGGCACGCCGATCGCCCTCAAAGGCGCGCGGCGTGTCGCGGTAGATCATGCGTGGCAGCTGGTCGAGCAAAATCAGCAGACCCAGCCAGCCCTGCGGGCTTTGCTGCCACTCGTCGAGCCCACCCGCCAGGGCGTGCTCGACCAGGTCGCCAAACAGCGCATGGGCGTCGGCATCGTAATGCTTGCCGAACCACAGCGTGCTCTTCTCGTCAGCCACGGCCTGGGCACTGGTGCCCCAACCGAACCACCACTCCAGCAACGGCTGCCAAGGTGCGAGCATGACTTACTCCTTGTGGTAGGCGGTGACGCGCTCGACCTCTTCCTTCGAGCCGAGGATCACCGACACGCGCTGGTGCAGGCTTTCTGGCTTGATGTCGAGGATGCGATCGTAACCGTTGGTGGAAGCGCCGCCGGCCTGTTCGATGATGAACGACATCGGGTTGGCTTCGTACATCAGGCGCAGCTTGCCCGGCTTGCTTGGTTCGCGGGCGTCACGTGGGTACATGAACAGACCGCCACGGGTCAGGATGCGGTGCACGTCGGCCACCATCGAGGCGATCCAGCGCATGTTGTAGTTCTTCTTCAGCGGGCCGGTCTCACCTGCCAGCAGTTCGCCCACGTACCGCTGTACCGGTGCTTCCCAGTGGCGCTGGTTGGACATGTTGATGGCGAACTCGGCGGTGGTTTCCGGTACGCGGATGTTTTCGTGAGTCAGCACGAAGCTGCCCAGTTCACGGTCCAGAGTGAAGCCCTTGACGCCGTTGCCCAAGGTCAGGATCAGCATGGTCTGTGGACCGTAGATGGCATAACCGGCAGCAACCTGCTCGGTACCTGGCTGCAGGAACGCTTCTTCGTTGAGGCTTTCGTTCTGGCTCAGGTACTGGTTAGGGCAACGCAGAACCGAGAAGATGGTACCGACCGAGACGTTGACGTCGATGTTCGACGAACCGTCCAGCGGGTCGAAGACCAGCAGGTAGGCGCCTTTCGGGTACTTGCCCGGGATCTGGTATGCGTTGTCCATTTCTTCGGAAGCCATGCCAGCCAGGTGACCGCCCCACTCGTTGGCTTCCAGCAGGATATCGTTGGAAATCACGTCAAGTTTCTTCTGGACCTCGCCCTGCACGTTTTCAGTGCCCATGCTGCCCAGCACACCACCGAGGGCGCCTTTGGATACGTGATGGCTGATTTCCTTGCACGCACGCGCTACCACTTCGATCAGGAAGCGCAGATCGGCAGGGGTATTGTTGCTGCGGGTCTGCTCAATCAGATAGCGACTCAGGGTAACGCGGGACATGTATGGCTCCGAACGGATTGGGGGATGAAAACCCCCGCAGTTTACAGGGAGAGTGGCGGGCTAGCGAGTGATGAGACTCGCCACGGCTCTCAGACGGCACAATAGGTCGGTAGTTCAGCGCGCGCCAGGCCGGTGGTCTGGTTGTGGGGCCATTCGCGGGCGCGCCCTCCCCCACAGGTTGATGAGGCCCCTGCAGGAGCGGGTTTACCCGCGAACAAGCCAGCATGGGCGCTGCATCAATCCAGCGCCTTCCAGATCTCGGTCGCATACTCACGGATAGTCCGATCCGACGAGAACCAGCCCATCCGCGCAGTATTGAGCACCGCCTTGCGCCACCACTCCTGCGGCGTATGCCACAGTTCCTCGACCTGCCGCTGGGCATCCCAGTAGGCATCGAAATCGGCGCACACCAGGAAGCGGTCGTAGGCGATCAGGCCGTCGATCAACCCGGTGTAACGAGAGGGGTCATCTGGCGAGAACACACCACTGCGAATAGCCTGCAACACATCGTTCAAGCGGTTGGAAGCGGCTATGGCAGCGCTGGCACCAAAGTCACCGGCACGCTTGCGCCTTTCAACCTGCTGCGCGGTCAGGCCAAAGATGAACATGTTGTCGGCCCCCACCTGTTCGCACATCTCCACGTTGGCGCCATCCAGGGTGCCAATGGTCAGCGCACCATTGAGGCCGAACTTCATGTTGCTGGTACCGGACGCTTCGTAACCCGCGGTGGATATCTGCTCGGAAAGGTCCGCCGCCGGGATGATGCTCTCGGCCAGGCTGACGTTGTAGTTGGGCAGGAACACCACCTTCAGCAGGCCGCGCACCGTCGGGTCGTTGTTCACCACCCGGGCGATGTCGTTGGCCAGCTTGATGATCAGTTTGGCCTGGTGGTAACTGGCCGCAGCCTTGCCAGCGAAGATCTTCACCCGTGGCACCCAGTTGGTGCCAGGGTCATTGCGTATGGCCTGGTACAGTGCAACGGTGTGCAGCAGGTTGAGCAACTGGCGCTTGTATTCGTGAATGCGTTTGACCTGAACGTCGAATAGCGCCTCGGGGTTGACCGTGACGCCGATGCGATCCTGAATGATGCTGGCCAGGGCACGCTTGCTGTGCAGCCGCTGGGCAGCGAACTGCTTGCGAAAAGCGGCTTTGTCGGCGAACGGCACCAGGCCCGCCAGCCGCGTCTGCGGGTCGTCCTTGAGTTCCGGCCCAAGTGCCTCGACCAGCATCTCGGTCAACTGGGGGTTGGACTGGTACAACCAGCGGCGGAAGGTAATGCCGTTGGTCTTGTTGTTGATCCGTTTCGGGTAGAGCTTGTGCAGCTCGGAGAACACCGTGCTCTTCATCAACTTGCTGTGCAGCGCCGACACGCCGTTGACGCTGTGCGAGCCAAGAAACGCCAGGTTGCCCATGCGCACCCGTCGGCCGTTATCTTCCTCGATCAGCGAAACCGCGCGCAGCACGTCGAAGTCGTGCAGGCCTTTGGCGCGCAGGCTGTCAATGTGGTAGGCGTTGATCAGGTAGATGATCTGCATGTGCCGCGGCAACATGCGCTCCATCAGCGCTACCGGCCAGGTTTCCAGGGCTTCTGGCAACAGGGTGTGGTTGGTGTAGGCGAGCGTACCGACGGTCAGCTCCCAGGCCTTTTCCCAAGGCACTTCGTGCTGGTCCACCAGCAACCGCATCAGCTCCGCCACCGCAATCGAAGGGTGGGTGTCATTTAGCTGGATGGCCGCTGCATCAGGCAGGTTGAGCAGGTCCTTGTGCATGTTCAGGTGACGCCGCAGCAAGTCCTGCAGCGAAGCCGAGACGAAAAAGTACTCCTGGCGAAGGCGCAGTTCCTGACCGGCCTCGGTACTGTCGGCTGGGTAAAGCACACGCGAAATGCTCTCGGCACGCGCCACTTCAGCCACCGCCCCCAAGTGGTCACCGGCGTTGAAGCGCTCCAGGTGCAACTCTTCCAGCGCACGCGCACGCCACAGACGCAGGGTGTTGACGCTGGATCCGCGCCAGCCGACTACCGGCGTGTCGTAGGCCACCGCCCGCACCGTCTCGCCAGGCCACCATACCTGGCGCTGGACACCGCTTGCATCGTGGACCGTTTCGACGCTGCCGCCAAAGCTGATCGGGTAGATCACCTCGGCGCGCTCGAATTCCCAGGGGTTGCCGAAATCCAGCCAGTTTTCGGTCTGTTCTTGCTGCCAGCCATCGACCACGGCCTGACGGAACAGCCCGTGCTCGTAGCGGATGCCGTAACCATGGGCAGCGATACCCAGGGTAGACATGCTCTCCATGAAGCACGCTGCCAGACGGCCAAGGCCGCCATTGCCCAGCGCGGCGTCCGGTTCGAGCAGGCGAATGCGCTCAAGGTCCACATCCAGCCCCTCCAGCGCATCGCGCGCGATGTCCAGCAGGCCCAGGTTGCTCAGGCTGTCGTACAGCAAGCGGCCGATGAGAAACTCCAGGGAAAGGTAGTAGACCCGCTTCTGGCTGCGTCGATAAGCCTGCCGGGTGTGATCCATCCAGTGATCGACCATGTGATCGCGTGCAGCCAGGGCAATCGCTTCGAACCAGTCATGGTCGAAGGCGTGCTCGGGGTCCTTGCCGACCGCGTAGGTCAGCTTGTTCAGTACAGCGGCACGAAAATCCGCGACTTCGGCGTCACGTGCTTTGGGTTCCTGGGACATGCGGCATCCTCGGGCAAGTTGACGAAAGCGGAGGGAGAGTGATGAGACTAGACCCTTCGACAGGGAGCGACAGTTACGGTTCGCAGTTTTCATGCCCACTCTGCGATTCCGGCAAAAGGTTGTTCATAAATTGAACAATTCCGGTATCATCGCGCGCCCCAAGACCGTGATCCACCCTATAAAGATGAAAACGACCCTGATCGCCGCCGCCGAAGTCGACCGCCTGGAGACTTGGCAGCGCTACGCCAGCCACATGTGCCACGGCTGCCATTCGACCTGCTGCACCCTGCCGGTAGAGGTGAAGATCAAGGATCTGATCCGTATCGGCGTGGTCGACGAGTTCGAAAAAGACGAACCACCCAAGAACGTGGCCAAACGCCTGCAAAAAGAAGGCATCATCGAGCGCTTCAACCAGAAGTCGGGGATCTTCACCCTGACCCGGATGAGCAACGACGACTGCATGTACCTGGATCGTAAAAGCCGTCTGTGCACCATTTATGACAAGCGTCCGGATACCTGCCGCAACCATCCCAAGGTCGGGCCGCGCCCTGGGTATTGTGCCTACAAGCCCAAGGTGGTTGGGCGCTGACCGTCAGCCGGTTCTGGCCTCTTCGCGGGCTTGCCCGCGAAAGGACCAACACAAATCCTGCAGACAAAAAAACGCCCCCGGCCTTTCGACCGGGGGCGTTTTTATTCAGCCTGAGCTAACTCAGTTCTTGGCTTTCTTGGCTGCGCGGGTACGCTCGCCTTCGTCCAGGATCTTCTTGCGCAGACGGATCGACTTAGGCGTCACTTCGCACAGCTCGTCGTCCTGGATGAATTCCAGGGCCTGCTCGAGGGTGTGGCGAACTGGCGGTACCAGGGCGATGACTTCGTCTTTGCCCGAAGCACGCATGTTGTCGAGCTTCTTGCCTTTGGTCGGGTTCACGCCCAGGTCGTTGTCACGGCTGTTCAGGCCGATGATCTGACCGTTGTAGATCTCCTGGCCGTGTTCAACGAACAGCTTGCCGCGAGCCTGCAGGGTTTCCAGCGAGTAGGTCAGTGCCTTGCCAGTCTCGACCGAAACCAGTACGCCGTTGAGGCGGCCGGACATCTGGCCCGACTTCATGGTGTCGTAGCGATCGAAGATCGAGGTCAGGATGCCTGCACCGTTGGTCAGGGTCAGGAACTGGTTACGGAAACCGATCAGACCACGGGCTGGAATGTTGTACTCCAGACGAACACGGCCCTTGCCATCCGGAACCATGTTGGTCAGGTCGCCTTTACGCAGACCCATTTCTTCCATGACCTTGCCCTGGGATTCTTCAGGGATGTCGATGGTGACGTTCTCGAACGGCTCCTGCTTCACGCCGTCGACTTCGCGGATGATCACTTCAGGACGGCCCACGGCCATTTCGAAGCCTTCACGACGCATGGTTTCGATCAGCACCGAAAGGTGCAGCTCACCACGGCCCGAAACCTTGAACTTGTCAGGGGAGTCGGTTTCCTGAACGCGCAGGGCAACGTTGTACAGAAGCTCCTTGTCCAGACGGTCCTTGATGTTACGGCTGGTGACGAACTTGCCTTCTTTACCGCAGAACGGCGAGTCGTTGACCTGGAAGGTCATCGAAACGGTCGGCTCGTCAACGGTCAGCGGCTTCATCGCTTCTACCGCATCCGGGGCGCACAGGGTGTCGGAGATGAACAGCTCATCGAAACCGCTGATGCAGACGATATCACCGGCCTGGGCTTCTTCGACGTCAACGCGGTGCAGACCGTGGTGACCCATCAGCTTCAGGATACGGCCGTTACGCTTCTTGCCGTTGGTATCGATGGCGACAACCGGGGTGTTCGGCTTGACGCGACCACGGGCGATGCGGCCAACACCGATAACACCGAGGAAGCTGTTGTAGTCCAGTGCGGAGATCTGCATCTGGAACGGGCCTTCGCGGTCAACAGACGGTGCCGGTACGTTGTCGATGATCGACTGGTACAGCGCGGTCATGTCTTCGCCCATGGCGGTGTGGTCCAGGCCGGCAATGCCGTTCAGGGCCGAGGCGTAGACCACTTTGAAGTCCAGCTGTTCGTCGGTGGCACCGAGGTTGTCGAACAGATCGAAGATCTGGTCCAGAACCCAGTCAGGACGCGCGCCTGGGCGGTCAACCTTGTTGATCACGACGATTGGTTTCAGGCCGGCTTCGAAGGCCTTCTTGGTCACGAAGCGGGTTTGCGGCATCGGGCCGTCCTGGGCGTCGACCAGCAGCAGCACGGAGTCGACCATCGACATTACACGCTCAACCTCGCCACCGAAGTCGGCGTGGCCGGGGGTGTCGACGATGTTGATGTGGTAGCCGTTCCAGTTGATGGCGGTGTTTTTCGCCAGAATGGTAATACCGCGCTCTTTTTCCTGGTCGTTGGAGTCCATGACGCGCTCGTCGTTGAGCTCGTTACGCTCCAGAGTGCCGGACTGACGCAGGAGTTTGTCGACCAGAGTGGTTTTACCATGGTCAACGTGGGCGATGATGGCGATGTTACGCAGATTTTCGATCACAAGTGTATCTCGATCAGAGGATTCGGTTGCCGCCCAGTGTAGGCGGCCAATATGTACTGTTTAAGGCTCAGCGGGCCCGGCGGTCGGGAGGGCGATGGCGAATACTGCCGCCATACAGCCCCGGCATCTTATGTCGGACGATAAACACGCACATTGGCATGTCCCTCACTGAGCAGGTGGTGTGCGTGCAAACGGCTCATCACACCCTTGTCGCAATACAGCAAGTACTGGCGCGTAGGGTCCAGATGCTTGAACTTGCTGTTGATGGCGTAGAACGGCATGGCCTGGACCTCGATACCTTCCAGCACCAGAGGTTCGTCTTCCTGGGCATCGGGGTGGCGAATGTCGATGACGATCTGGCCAGGCAGCGCCTCGGCCACTTCCTCGATTTCGATGTCCTTGCCCAGCTCATCGATCACATGGTCGATGGAAATGAACTTGGCGCGCTCAAGAGCGCGCTCCAGTACGGCCATGTCGAACTGTTTTTCTTCGTGCTCCATGCGGTGACGCTTGGCATGGGTGGTCGGGTTTACCGAGATCACGCCGCAGTATTCCGGCATGTGCTTGGCAAAGTCCGCGGTGCCGATTTCGGTGGCCTGGTCGATGATGTCCTGCTTGTGGCTGGCCAGCAGCGGGCGCAGCACCAGCTTGTCGGTGGCCGAGTCGATGATCGACAGGTTCGGCAAGGTCTGGCTGGACACCTGGGAAATCGCTTCGCCGGTCACCAGCGCGTCGATCTGCAGGCGGTCGGCCATATGGGCGGCGCCGCGCAGCATCATGCGCTTGAGGGTCACGCCCATGTAGCTGTTGTCGACCTTGTTGAGGATTTCGCCAACCACTTCTTCGAACGGCACACTGATGAACAGTACACGCTGGCTGCTGCCGTACTTCTTCCACAGGTAGTGGGCCACTTCCATCACGCCCAGCTCGTGGGCACGGCCGCCGAGGTTGAAGAAGCAGAAGTGGGTCATCAGGCCGCGGCGCATCATCTGGTAGGCCGCAACGGTGGAGTCGAAACCACCGGACATCAGCACCAGGGTCTGCTCCAGGGCGCCCAGCGGATAACCGCCGATGCCGTTGTGCTGGTTGTGGATCACGTACAGGCGCTGGTCGCGGATTTCGATGCGCACCAGCACTTCAGGCTTTTTCAGCTCGATACCGGCGGCGCCACACTGCTGGCGCAGCTGGCTGCCGACGTAACGGTCGACATCCATCGAGGTGAAGTCATGGTGGCCACCGCGCTTGCAGCGCACGGCGAAGTGCTTGCCGGCCAGCAGGTGGCCGAAGTGGTGCTTGCACTTGGCGACGATGTCGTCGAAGTCACCCAGCGGGTATTCCTCAACCTGCAGGAAGTGAGTGATACCCGGCGTGCAGGTGAGGCGTTCGATCATCTCGCGCTGGACTTTTTCGTCTTCGACGCGGGTAACCACTTCGAGATTGTCCCAGACACCATCTACCGCGAGCTCAGGGTCGAGATCCTTGAGCACGTTGCGGATGTTCTTGCCAAGCTGGCGGATGAAGCGCTTGCGCACCGGCCGGCTTTTGATGGTGATTTCTGGGAAGACTTTGACGATAAGTTTCATTGGTTAACAGCGCGCGCAGGGCCTGCCGAAAATGAGGGGCGCGAATTATATCGGAAATTGCTCAGGATTTGACCAACTTTTGATCAGAAGCTTTGAGATAAATGTCAGAGCCGGATTTTTTGGTGCCCGTGAGGCCGAGCGCCGCCCGCGCGGCGCATCGCGAGCTGCGCTCGCTCCTACGTTTGTTTCGGGCCAGTTACGCCTGCGACAGGCGCGCGCGATCGCCTTGTTTGTACGACGCGATATCGCGCCA
>NZ_JBICJS010000048.1:0-469 GCF_043103305.1 Pseudomonas sp. YQ_5
CTAACCGCAATTCCAACCATTGGGGTGGACACTGCATTAGTGCTGGCAGGGGAGATCGGTACAGATCTATCACGCTTCCCGTCCTCACAGCACTTCTGCTCTTGGTTGGGACTGGCTCCCCCTACTCGAATTTCCGGCGGTCATCGACTGGCAGGTGGTGGGCCAAAAATAGTCAATCGAGCAGCTCAAGCACTCAAGCAGGCTGCATCCAATGCCCGTAACGACAAGGGTTTCATTGGTGCATCGCACCGAGCCAGACTGACTCGAATGGATACCAGCTGCGCCATCAAGGCCACTGCGCATCAGTTGGCACGTCTGGTGTACAACCTTTTAACCAAGAAGCAGGCTTATGTTGAAAAAGGTCTTGAGGAGTTCGAAACCAGAAGCCAGGACCGGCAGGTCCGGGCTTTGCTTCGCAAAGCCCGGAAACTGGGGTATCAGCTGGTGGCCGCTTGAGTGCTTAGAAAAC
>NZ_JBICJS010000049.1:0-88299 GCF_043103305.1 Pseudomonas sp. YQ_5
CTATCACAGGCGTGACTGGCCCGAAACAAACGTAGGAGCGAGCGACAGCTCGCGATGCGCCGCGCGGGCGGCGCTCGATCTCACAGACACCAGAGAAACAAAGGCGGCCCCCTCCACAGCCATTGCTATCTCAAGACAGGCCCGTGGCAGCCCCACCCCGCTCTCAAACCGCCCTACCCTGCCTCCTGGCAACCCTGGGAAGAGCCCGCGCAACAGCAGGTATCCGCAACACCATCAACACAGCCCCAATAAACGCATAAATCGCCCATTCCCGAAGGTCGGAACGCACGATCCACAGGAAATGCAGCAAGCCCAACCCAAGCACCGCATACACCAACCTGTGCAGCTTCTTCCACCGCGCCCCCAGCCGCCGTTGGCTGTACCGGTTTGAGGTAACTGCCAACGCCAGCAAACCCAGAAACCCCAGCGCCCCCACAATAATGTAGGGCCGCTTGCTGAGTTCCACCGCCAACTGCCCCCAATCCAGCCCAAGAATGAAAAACAGGTAAGCCAGTATGTGCAGCACTATATAAGCGAACACCCACAACCCCAGCTGCCGACGAACCACGATCCAGCCAGACCAGCCCGTCAACTTCTGCAGAGGGGTCATGCTCAAGGTCACCAGCAAGAAGGTAAGCGCCCCGAGCCCAAGGCGGTCCATCATGATCTTCCCGGGGTCAGGCCCCAGCAGGTTCATCGCTGCTTCATATAGCCACCACATCGGAAACAGGCAGCCTACGACGAAGATGGCCAAACGAAACCAGGGGTAACGCATCAGTAGTTCTTCCGCAGATCGAGCCCGGCATACAGCGACGCCACTTCATCAGCATAGCCATTGAACATCTGGGTCTCCCGCACGTTGGGACTGAACAGTCCGCTGGGCAAGCGACGTTCGCGCGCCTGACTCCAGCGCGGATGGTCGACTGTCGGGTTCACATTGGCATAGAAGCCATATTCATCCGGCGCCAGCCCTTCCCAGGTAGTACCGGGCTGCTCCTCTACCAGGCTGATGCGCACAATCGACTTGATGCTCTTGAAGCCATACTTCCAAGGCACCACCAGACGCAACGGCGCGCCGTTCTGGTTGGGCAGCTCCCGGCCGTACATACCCACCGCGAGAATTGCCAACGGGTGCATCGCCTCATCCAGGCGCAACCCTTCTCTATAAGGCCAGTCGATCAAGGCGAATCCTGAACGCTGCCCGGGCATATGCTGCGGATCGTTCAGCGTTTCGAAACGCACATAACGCGCCCTGGAAGTCGGCTCGACCTGCTTGAGCACCTGAGCCAAAGGGAACCCCAGCCACGGAATGACCATCGACCACGCCTCAACACAGCGCAGCCGATAGATCCGCTCCTCAAGCTGATAGGGTTTTACGAAGTCCTCCAGTGCATAGCGTCCGGGTTTGCCAACCTCACCATCCACCACAACAGACCACGGTTCGGTCTTCAGGCTGTCGGCATTGGCCGCCGGGTCGCCCTTGTCGGGCCCGAACTCGTAGAAGTTGTTGTAGTGAGTGGCATCCTTGAATGGCGTGATCGCCTCGTCCTTCACCGTCACCGCCTGCCAGTGCGTGGCCGCGAGCTTGTCAGTGAACCAGGCTGGTGCGACCCCAGCCTGCACATCGGCATAACGGGACACTTGCGCCGCGCCCACCCCGCCCGGTAATGCGCCTAGCGCCAAGCCAGCCAATGAGCCGCCCAGCAGGGTACGACGGGAAAGGTAAATGCCTTCGGGGGTGATCTCCGACGCCTTGCACTCGGAAGACCTGGGAAGCTTGATAAGCATGAACGGCTCCATAGCACTGAGTAACGGATGTACCAGTAAGACTATGGAGCCGTGAGGTTATTCCAGCGTTAAGTGATTTTCACACTTTGCGACGGCGTGCCTTCAGCAGGAACTGGATCGGCCCCGATGCTGCATAGGCAAGGAAGATCAACAGAAGGATACGCGGAGGGTCGCTGAACACGACGGCAAACACCAGCACCACCGCCAGGATCGCCACGAACGGCACGCGCCCCTTGAGGTCCAGCTCCTTGAAGCTGTTGTACTTGATGTTGCTGACCATCAGCATGCCAGCAGCAGCCACCAACAGCGCCACCAGGAACGACAGCTTGGAGCCCTGAATGCCATAGTCGCTGAACGCCCATACGGTGCCCGCCACCACACCGGCGGCAGCCGGGCTGGCCAGACCGATGAAGTAGCGCTTGTCGGCGGTACCGACCTGGGTATTGAAACGCGCCAGGCGCAACGCGGCACCGGCCACATAGATGAATGCAACCATCCAGCCGACCTTGCCCATGTCACCCAGCGCCCAGCCGAAGGCCAGCAAAGCCGGGGCCACGCCGAAGGCGACCATATCCGATAGCGAGTCATACTCGGCACCGAAGGCACTCTGAGTGTTGGTCATGCGCGCAACGCGGCCGTCCAGACCGTCTAGCACCATGGCCACGAAAATGGCGATAGCGGCAAAAGCGAAGTACTTGCTCGCCTCGCGCGGGTCGCCGGCACTCAGGGCGCTCTGTGCGCTCATCGAGCTGATGATGGAATAGAAGCCGGCAAACAGGTTGGCGGTGGTAAACAGGTTGGGCAGCAGGTAGATGCCGCGGTGGCGCACCTTACGGCCTTCGGCGTCATGCCCTTCTTCAACGTGCTCATCGACAGGTAGCAGGCTTTCGGCGTCGGAGGGCTTGTTCGGCTCTTCGGGACGTTCGCTCATGGAGGGTACCTTGCAACAGGATGGAAAATGTTCGACACGGGCCCGCGAAACAGGTTCTGACAGCGAGCCACTGGTCTGCTTTATACCAGAAGCGGGATGCCAGAACGAAAAAACGCGGCCAAAGCCGCGTTTTTCATCTTTCGATAAGACTTAGTTCTTGGTCTTGTCGACGATTTTGTTAGCCGAGATCCACGGCATCATCGAGCGCAGCTGCTCACCGATGATTTCGATGCCGTGAGCGGCGTTGTTGCGACGCTTGGCGGTCATCGATGGGTAGTTGGTAGCACCTTCGGAGATGAACATCTTCGCGTACTCGCCGTCCTGGATGCGCTTCAGAGCATTGCGCATGGCCTTGCGGGATTCTTCGTTGATGACTTCCGGACCAGTCACGTACTCACCGTATTCGGCGTTGTTGGAGATCGAGTAGTTCATGTTGGCGATGCCGCCTTCGTACATGAGGTCTACGATCAACTTCAGCTCGTGCAGGCACTCGAAGTAGGCCATTTCCGGCGCGTAGCCAGCTTCGACCAGGGTTTCGAAACCGGCTTTGACCAGTTCGACAGTACCGCCACACAGAACAGCCTGCTCACCGAACAGGTCGGTTTCGGTTTCGTCCTTGAAGGTGGTTTCGATGATGCCGGTGCGGCCACCACCCACGCCCGAAGCGTAGGACAGTGCGACGTTCTTGGCGTTGCCGGAAGCGTCCTGGTAGATAGCGATCAGGTCAGGGATGCCGCCGCCTTTGACGAACTCGGAACGAACGGTGTGGCCCGGGGCTTTCGGCGCGATCATGATCACGTCGAGGTCGGCACGCGGAACAACCTGGTTGTAGTGGATCGAGAAACCGTGCGAGAAGGCCAGGGTAGCGCCCTTCTTGATGTTCGGCTCGATTTCGTTCTTGTACAGAGTGCCCTGGAATTCGTCCGGGGTCAGGATCATGACCAGGTCAGCCGCAGCGACAGCGGTAGCAACATCAGCAACTTTCAGGCCGTGAGCTTCAGCCTTGGCAACGGTAGCCGAACCTTTACGCAGACCGACGGTAACGTCTACACCGGAATCTTTCAGGTTGCACGCCTGAGCGTGGCCCTGGGAGCCGTAACCGATGATGGCGACTTTCTTACCCTGGATGATGGAAAGGTCGCAGTCTTTATCGTAGAAAACTTTCATGAAAATACCCCTGGTTATATCTCGGCCCCTGCGGAGCCATCGCTAATTTTTAAATTTAGATGCTGAGCACTTTGTCGCCACGGGCAATGCCGGTAACGCCGCTGCGCACGGTTTCCAGAATCGATGCAGTGCCAATCGCCTGGATGAAGCTGTCCAGTTTGTCGCTGGTACCGCTCAGCTGCACGGTGTACACGCTGGCGGTCACGTCGACGATCTGGCCGCGGAAGATATCCGTGGTGCGCTTGATCTCGGCGCGCTGGGCACCGGTGGCCTTGACCTTGACCAGCATCAGTTCACGCTCGATGTGAGCGCTTTCCGACAGGTCGACAAGCTTGACCACTTCGACCAGCTTGTTCAGGTTCTTGGTGATCTGTTCGATCACTTCGTCATGGCCAACGGTGGTCAGCGTCAGACGCGACAGGGTCGGGTCTTCGGTCGGCGCTACAGTCAGGCTTTCAATGTTGTAGTTGCGCTGGGAGAACAGGCCGACCACACGGGACAACGCACCTGGTTCGTTTTCCAGCAGCAGGGAAATGATGTGCCGCATATCAGGTACGCTCCGTCTTGCTCAGCCACATGTCACGCATCGAGCCATCCTTGATCTGCATCGGATAGACGTGCTCACTGCGGTCAACCGCGATGTCGATGAACACCAGACGGTCCTTCATCGCAAACGCTTCTTCCAGCTTCGGCTTGAGGTCTTTCAGGCTGGTAATGCGGATACCCACATGGCCATAGGCCTCGGCCAGCTTGATGAAGTCAGGCAGCGACTCGACGTATGAGTGCGAATGGCGACCGTTGTAGGCCATGTCCTGCCATTGGCGGACCATGCCCAACACACCGTTGTTCAGGTTGACGATCTTCACCGGCAGGCCGTATTGCATGCAGGTGGACAGCTCCTGGATGTTCATCTGGATACTGCCTTCGCCGGTCACACAGGCCACGTCCTGATCCGGGAAGTTGAGCTTGATGCCCATCGCCGCCGGGAAGCCGAAGCCCATGGTGCCCAGGCCACCGGAGTTGATCCAGCGGTTTGGCTTGTTGAAGCGGTAGTACTGCGCGGCAAACATCTGGTGCTGGCCCACGTCGGAAGTGACGAAGGCATCGCCATTGGTCACTTCGCACAGTGTCTCGATGACTTTTTGCGGTTTGATGACGTTGCCATCGCCCTTGTCGTAAGGGAACAACTCGCCATTGCCACGCCATTCGTCAATCTGCTTCCACCAGGCATCCAGCGCCGCCTTGTCAGGCTGCTCGCCGATTTCCTTGAGGATGCCGAGCATTTCGCTGAGCACGCTGTCGACCGGGCCGACGATCGGCACGTCGGCCTTGATCATCTTCGAGATCGACGCCGGGTCGATGTCGATGTGGATGATCTTGGCATTCGGGCAGAACTTGGCCGGGCCGTTTACAACGCGGTCGTCGAAACGCGCACCGACGGCAAAGATGACGTCGGCATTGTGCATGGCCATGTTGGCGGTGTAGCTGCCATGCATGCCAAGCATGCCGAGGAACTGGCGGTCGGTACCCGGGAAGCCACCCAGCCCCATCAGGGTATTGGTGACCGGCAGGTTCAGCGACTTGGCGATTTCAGTCAGGGCTTCGGAGCCACCGCCGAGGATCACACCGCCACCGGAGTAGACAACCGGGCGCTTGGCAGCCAGAAGCATCTCGGCAGCCTTGCGGATCTGCCCGGAGTGACCGCGGACCGCCGGGCTGTAGGAGCGCAGCTTGACCTTTTTCGGGTAGACGTATTCAAACTTTTCAGCCGGGTTGGTCATATCTTTTGGAATGTCGACCACGACTGGACCTGGGCGACCGGATTGCGCCAGGTAAAAAGCTTTTTTCAGAATTTCAGGGATCTCGGTCGGGTTCTTGATCATGAAGCTGTGCTTCACGATCGGCCGCGAGATACCGATCATGTCGGTTTCCTGGAAGGCATCGGTGCCCACCATGGTGCTAGGCACCTGGCCGGACAGGATGACCATCGGAATCGAGTCCATGTAAGCGGTGGCAATGCCGGTAATGGCATTGGTCGCGCCAGGACCGGAGGTAACCAGTACCACACCGGCCTTGCCGGTGGCACGAGCGTAGCCGTCCGCCATATGGGTTGCCGCCTGCTCATGACGAACCAGGATGTGTTCCACTTCCGGTTCTTTGAACAGTGCGTCGTAAACATGCAGGAGAGCACCACCAGGGTACCCGTAGATGTGCTTAACGCCTTCGTCACGCAAGAAGCGGACGACCATCTCAGCGCCAGATAAAAGCTCCACGTTGTTCACCTCTAAAACGCCAGAATACCGCCCTCACTGGACGGGTCTTAATAGGTTTACTGCCAAGCAGAGCATGAGCGAACGTCAGCACTGACTGAGCAAGTATTGGGAGATCCCCAGAGTGTTGCGGGGGTTTCCCACCCAGCGCGAGGTAACGCGTTGCGGGGTGTAACAGGTCGGTGCGGGTGTGCACCTCATGATCTGCTTAGCGGGTCTGCTTCTGGCAGTCCCTCTACAGCGGAAGTTGGATTCTTGTGATTCGGCGCCAACAAGTCAAGAAAAATTATTGCCAATTTTTCCCCAAGATGAATTCCTGCCACCACTAAAAATCGCTTCAGCAGCAGAATTAAGAAGATTTCCAATAAAAAGGGCCACAATCTGCGGCCCTAGAAGGAAAAACTGAAGAAATCAGGCGGAAGGAGCGATCAATTGATCAAAAGCTGCCAACAGGCGCCGTAGCTCACGACTTTGCTCCGGCCGGTCGGTAAACACGGTTTCGGCCATGACAAGGATGCTCGATGCATTGGGCAACGGGTGGCCCAGTTCGATGATGATTTTCATGCGGGGCAGGAAGATCCATTGCAGCCACTGCTCAAAATTGAGGGTATCCACGGCGAACGGCACCGTACTGGCCAGCGCCTCGTCGCTTGGCGGCTCGTCATCCCACCAGCCTTGCACCTGCAGTTCACGCTCGATCAATAGCAGGTGGTCGGCAATATCCAGAATGCGCTGCTCGATCATCACGAATTGACCCGCGCCTTTTGCCGGGCCAGCGCAGCGCCAGCGCTGTCACCCTGCTTTTCACGCGCCTGGGCGATCGTGTTCCATAGCTCTGCCTGCAGGCTTGGGCGGCCGTTGGCGTAGGTCAGAGCGCGACGCGCCAACTGCTCGGCCTGCGCTGCATCACCTTGCGAGAGGCGCACCTGGGCCAGGCGATACAGCACCTGCGGCTCACGCGGAGCAATACGCTGGGCACGCTCCAGGCTCGAGGCGGCACCGTTGAAGTCGCCACTGCCCTGCTGCGTCTGCGCAGTGGTCAGCAACGCCAGCACCGGGCCGTCCAGTTGCTCGTCGGCCGACAGACCACCGGCGGCAGCGCTGCGCGGAATACCGGTGGGCGCACTGGCGCTTTGCGGGGTGTTATTCATCGCGGCAATGTCGAAGGGTTCATCGGCAATCGGGTTGGGATTGGTGGTCATCGGTGCCGAACTGACAGGGCCTGGAGTGATGGGCCCTGGAGTGATCGGCGCTGCGCCATTGTTCGCCGGGAACGTCTGGATGCCCGAAGCACCTGCGCCCTGCGGGATCATCACGGTGACGCCGGAATCCTCCGGCAGCGTCTGCGCCTGGGCGGTGCCGGTGTTATAGCCACCCGCCGAGCGGTTGGCCGTCACGCGCTCGCTGTTGGACACGCGGGTGCTCGAATCGACCACCGGAATATTGCCACGCGGGACGCTGGAGCACCCCTGGAGCACAGCCAACGCCGTCACGGCAGGAAACAGCCACTTGTTCACGTCACACCTCATCAATGCAGCCTGTGCTTAATTCATCCAGCCCTTGACCCAGTCCATTACCGATTCGACTGGATCCTGCTCGCCGCCACAGGTTGCGCCGGCCGGCGGCTCACTCCCGCGAATATACGGCATCTGCACCGCTCCCGGACAGCTGGCATCAGACCCATGGCCAGTGTACGGGTCGATCCAGGCCTGCACCACGTTGTCCGGTTGCGGCATATCCAGCGGCAGCGGGTCGGCCTTCTTCATGAAGCTGGTCCACACCTGCAAGGCTCCGGTGGCGCCGGTAAACGGTGTCTTGCCGTTATCGTCACGGCCCATCCACACCACGGCCAGCAGATCCTGACTGAAGCCGGAGAACCAGCTGTCACGCGAGTCGTTACTGGTACCGGTCTTGCCCGCCAAGGTCAGCGAGCGTGGCAAGGTGTTGTACACCGAGCGCCCGGTACCTTCGCGCATTACGCGCTGCATGGCGTTCTGCACCAGGTAGATGGCACCCGGGTCGAAGGTTTGCTGGATCTGGAACGGGTAGCGCTTGAGCGGCTCGCCCTCGGCGGTGAGCACGCTGCGGATACCGCGCATCGGCGTGTTGAAGCCGCCGTTGGCGATGGTCTGATACATGGTTGCCACCTGCATCGGCGACATGCCACCAGCGCCCAGCAACATGGCCGGGAACGCTGGCCAGTCGACATTCACCCCCAACCGACCAATGGTCTTGATCACGTTCGGCACGCCCACTTCCAGGCCGAGCTTGGCGGTCGACAGGTTGTACGAGTTGGCCAGCCCCTGGTACAGGTAGATAGTGCCGTGCGGGCGACGATCATAGTTTTGCGGGCGCCAGACTTGGCCGTCAGCCCCCTTGACCGAAAATGGCTCGTCCTGCACCCAACTGGTCAGGGTGTATTTGCTCGGCTGCTCCAGCGCAGTCAGGTATACCGACGGCTTGACCAGCGAGCCGATCGGCCGCACGGCATCGATGGCCCGGTTGAAGCCGGCGAAGCCTGCCTGACGGCTACCGATCAGCGCCTGTACTTCACCGGTCTCAGGGTTGGTCACGACCATTGCCGCTTCCACCTCGTCAGCCCCCTTGCGGCCCGACAGGCGCTTGAAGGTCTCTCTCATCGAGGTTTCGGCCTTCATCTGCAGGATCGGGTCGAAGCTGGTAAAGATGCGCAGGCCTTCTTCGGTCAAGTCTTCGTCGCGGTAGTCCTGACGTAGCTGTCGCTTGACCAGGTCGAGGAAGGCCGGGAACGAGCTGTCGGCCAGGCTGCCACGCTTGGTTACGCCCAGCGGCATTTTCTTCGCCGCATCGACTTCTGCCTGGCTGGCCACGCCCTGCTCGGCCACCAGGTCGAGCACCAGGTTGCGGCGCGCCAGGGCGCGCTCGGGGTGACGCCGCGGGTTGTAATAGGACGGCCCTTTGACCATGCCCACCAGCAGGGCGATCTGATGCAGTTTCAGCTCGGACAACGGCTGGCTGAAGAAGAACTGGCTAGCCAGGCCAAAGCCGTGCACGGCGCGTTGACCGTCCTGGCCGACGAACACCTCGTTGAGGTAGGCCTCAAGGATTTCGCGCTTGTCGTAGTGCAGTTCGAGCAGTATCGCCATCATCGCCTCGGTCAGCTTACGGCTGAGGCTGCGCTCGCTGCTGAGGTAGAAGTTTTTCACCAACTGCTGGGTCAAGGTACTGCCACCCTGGCGCATAGAGCCGGACGAAGTATTGACCCACATGGCCCGGGCGATGGACTTGGGCGACACGCCGTAGTGGCTGTAGAAGTCGCGGTCTTCCGTGGCCACCAGGGTTTCAAGCAGATACTTGGGGACCTGATCGATCTTGATCAGGATGCGGTCCTCGAGATTTTTCGGGTAGATGCCGCCGATCATCAGCGGCTCCAGGCGCACCACGTCAAGCGACTTGCCGTTGGCACCGGAAAGGCCCGCAACGTAGTCGCCAGAGAAGCGCACGCGGACGAACTGCGCCGGCTCCATGCCCTCGTAGAACTGGAAGCCACGGGTATTGAGGTCGACGGTATTGCCGTTGACGGACGCAGCGCCGGGGCCGTTGGCCGCGCTTTCGCGACGGTAGCCAAGCGCATCGAGCTCGGTGAGGAAGTCGTTCTTGCTCAACTTCTGGCCGGTGAACAGCTCCAGCGGCCGGGCATACACTTTGGCCGGGATGGTCCAGCGCTTGCCGGAGAACTTTTCCTGGACGACGGCATCGAGGTAAACCGCGAAGCCGGCGACTATCACCAGGCCTACCAGGCTGAGCTTCAAAGCCCAGCCCAGCCAGGCGCGGGAGCGGCCGGTCGGGCGTTTCTGAGGGGTACGGGAATTTCGGGTTCGGGTCATGGCGGCGGATTATACGCACTTTATAAAGGCTGGGCAGACGGCCCGGCGGTAGGCAGGGACGGCACCATTGACCATAATGGCGCATTCGAATTCCCTTGCCCCGGAAGGATTTGCCGTGAGCCAAGCTCTTATTACTGCGTTGCAGAACCCTGCCCTGTACCCTCACCCCGTGGATGGGTTTCAGCTCATCGAGACGCATATCTCCTGGGTCCTGCTCACTGGCGAGTACGCCTACAAGGTCAAGAAACCGATGAATTTCGGTTTCCTGGACTTCACCGGGCTGGACCAGCGCCAGCATTTCTGTAACGAAGAGTTGCGCCTGAACCAACGCCTGACCGAAGGCCTGTACCTGGACGTGTTGCCGATCACCGGTAGCGTCGACGCACCGCAGATCGGTGGCGAAGGCGAAGCCATCGAGTACGTGCTGAAAATGCGCCAGTTCCCCCAGGGACAGATGCTCAACACACTGCAGGCCAATGGCGAGCTGAACGCCACGCACATCGACCAGATGGCCCGGCAGATTGCCGAGTTTCACCTGCAGGCCCCACGTGTGCCGATGGAGCACCCGCTGGGTACGCCAGACAGCGTGATGGCCCCGGTGGAGCAGAACTTCGAGCAAATCCGCCCATTCCTCAGCGACAAAGCCGATCTGCAGCAACTCGACGCCCTGCAGGCCTGGGCCCGCAGCAGCTTCGAGCGCCTGCACGGCCTGCTGGAAAAGCGCAAGGCCAATGGCTTCATCCGTGAGTGCCACGGTGACATCCACCTGGGCAACGCCACCTTGATCGATGGCAAGGTAGTGATCTTCGATTGCATCGAGTTCAACGAGCCTTTCCGACTGACCGACGTCTACGCCGACACCGCCTTCCTGGCCATGGACCTGGAAGACCGAGGCCTGAAATGCCTGGCCCGGCGCTTCATCAGCCAGTACCTGGAACTGACGGGGGACTATGAAGGCCTGGAACTGCTCAACTTCTACAAGGCCTACCGTGCGCTGGTGCGGGCCAAGGTCGCACTGTTCAGCATGCCGGCCGATGCTGATGGCGTGCAACGTGCCACCACCCTGCGCACCTACCGCAATTACGCCAACCTGGCCGAAAGCTACAGTGCCATCCCGTCGCGGCTGCTGGCCATCACCCATGGCGTTTCGGCGGTGGGCAAAAGTCACGTGGCCATGCGCCTGGTCGAGGCCTTGGGTGCTGTGCGCGTGCGTTCGGACGTGGAGCGCAAGCGCCTGTTCGGCGAACAACAACAGGCCGACGCCGGCCAACTGAGCACGGGCATCTATGACCAGGACGCCAGCGCTGCGACCTACCTGCGCCTGCACGAGATAGCTGCGACCGTGCTGCGCGCCGGCTTCCCGGTGGTGCTGGACGCCACCTACCTCAAGCATGAGCAGCGCCAGGCTGCGGCAGACGTTGCCAGCCAGACCGGAGTGCCGTTCCTCATCCTTGACTGCCACGCGCCGGAGGCGGTCATCGCCAGTTGGCTGGAGCAGCGCCAGGCCGAAAACAGCGACCCGTCGGATGCCACGCTGGAGGTGATCAAGGCCCAGCAGGCAGGCCGTGAGGCGCTGGATGCGCAGGAGCTGGTGCACAGCACACGCGTCGATACCCAAACTGCCGGCAGCATGGACCAGGTGATCGAGCAGATTCGCCAGCGATTGCCTGGCCTGTAAGTTCGCCATCTTCCTGTGCCTGCCGGCAAAAGGGCAGGCACAGGCCGCTCATCATCCGATGGCAAAAAGCCGCGTATTCCCGAACCCCCGCTACACTCCTCTCTGACCCTGCTCGCGATTTATCCCCCATTCCCGTTCAGCCATCGCAAGGAGGCTCGATGAACGATGAATTGCAGCATCTGAAGAACCTTGGCAAGACTTCTGCGCAGTGGCTGCATGCAGCCGGCATCCACAGTGCATCGGATTTGCGCCGCCTGGGCGCGGTGGGTGCGTACCAGGCCGTGAAAACACGAGGGTTCCGTGCATCGAAGGTGCTGTTGTATGCCATTGAAGGCGCCCTGCTGGACATGCACTGGAACGATTTGCCGCTCGAACGCAAGGAAGCACTCAACCAACAATTGGACGCGAAAAAACCTACGCAGAAAAACCAAAATAATCAGGGTAAAGGGATTGACGGCTAAATGAGAATTGTTATGATTATCGCAACTGGTCGCGAGACTGGTTGGATAAGCTAAGAGACCTTGGTTCGGACTCTCAGATTATCTCCTCATCAGGCTAATCACGGTTATTGACCCGGCAATTTGCCGGGTCTTTTTTTGCCTGTGCTTTTCAAGGATCAACGCCGCAACTGCGCACAATAATCCTGCTCCGGCATCGCTGCCGTGTACCACACATAATCAGCCTCGCCAGGCTCGATTCGCTCGCCTACCTCAGCCAGCAGCAATACCTTGCTCTCCCCCGATGCCTCTAGGTCAGCCAGATGCAAGGGTATGCCCAAGTCCTTGCGCACGTGGTAAGCCCCGGCAAACAACAGTGCCGGTTGCGTCGCCGCCTGCAAACGCTCGGCCATGCGCCGGTCGCGCTGCTGCTGAACGGCCAGCATCGCCGGTAACTGGCTTTCCGGCAGCATCCCGCAATGCCCGGCGCGCACCTGTTCCAGCAAGGCAGCCTTTACCGCGGGTGCATTGGACTTTTCGCCCTGCACCGGAGCCGGTTGTCGATAGGCCTGACGCATCTCGGCGGGCGAAAGGTTGGCTGCCAGCAACGTCACCCGATGCTGCAAGGCGTCGGTGACAATCGGCCCGTACAACTGCCAATCCCAGCCCTCCTGCCAGGCCAGCGCCTTGGGCAAGTCTTCCGGCAAAGGCTGCCCAACCAGCTTGTCCACCCGTGACTGCTGTTCGGGCTGCAGCATTTCCAGCAACAGGCTGCCCTGAGTACGCTGGCTTTGAAGAGCGCGCAGCAGCCATAGCTGCAGCGCGTGATGGTCAGGGTTGTCGTGCTTCTCGCCGACAAGCACGCGGGGGGCGACAGCCAGGCGATGCACCAGCTTTTCGGGGCTTATGACCTGCTCATTGGACAGATCGACAATCTTACCCAGCTCGGCGTGGGTGCGACCTTCGCTACTCTGCCAGGCGGGCAACGGCGGCAGGCTGGCCTGACAACCGCCCAGCGCCAGTACCAGGCACAGCGAGAAACCAGACAGCAGCGGGTGTCGCATCGGCAGTTACTCCATGTCATCCACAATTTGAATGGCCTTCCCCGGGGGGGCGGATCTGTCGCGAGACAAGGCCGCTTCAACACAGGCCGTGCATGGCTTGAGAATCAACGGGTGATGATCAGCGGATGCCCGCGCTCGGGGTGCGCTTGCACCAGTACGTCGATACCGTACACCGCCTTCAGTGCCGCTGGGGTCAGTACCGCTTCGGGTGTGGCAAACGCGTGGCAACGCCCCTGCTCCAGCAACAGGATACGATCACAGTAACGCGCCGCCAGGTTCAGGTCATGCAGGATCACCAACACTGCAGCACCGCAGTCGGCGAAGCGACGTACGGCTTCCAGGGTGGTGTGCTGATGCAGCGGGTCGAGCATCGAGGTCGGTTCGTCGAGCAGCAACGTGGCCCCCTCCTCGCCCGGCCATAGCTGCGCCAGCACGCGGGCCAGGTGCACCCGTTGCCGCTCGCCACCGGAAAGCGCCAGGTAACTGCGCTCCACCAGGTGCCAGGCATCTGCCGCCTGCAACGCCGCCTCGACAATTTCCGCATCACGCCGCTGCCCGGTGCCATGAGGCATGCGCCCCATACCCACCACTTCCTCCACCCGAAACGAGAAACCCAGGCTGGACACCTGTGGCAACACTGCCAGGCGCCTTGCCCGTTCCTGCCCAGCCCAATCGGCCAGGGGGTAGCCCTGCAGCGTCACCCGCCCGCGGTCGGGCGCCAGTTCACCACACAGCACACTCAGCAAGCTGCTCTTGCCGGCGCCGTTGGGGCCGAGCACACCCACTACCTGCCCCGGAGGCAACTGCAGGTGAATGTCGTGCAGCACCTCATTGCTACCCCTGCGTAGATACAGGCCCTCTACTTGCAACATCAGCCGCGTCCTCGCATCAGCAGGAACAGGAAGAACGGCGCACCAATGAAGGCCGTGACGATACCAATCGGCAGCTCGGCAGGCGCCAACAGCAGCCGCGCCGCAAGGTCGGCGAACAACATCAGCACACCGCCGGCCAGCAGCGAGGCTGGCAGCACCACACGGTGATCGGGGCCGGCCAGCAGGCGTACCAGGTGCGGCACTACCAGGCCGATGAAGCCGATCAACCCGGCTGCAGCCACTGCCGCCCCAACCCCCAGTGCCGTGCAGAACACCAACTCACGCTTGAGCCGCTCCACGTCAACGCCCAGGTGACGCGCCTCAGACTCACCCAACAACAGGGCATTCAGCGCCTTGGCCCGGCGCGGCAACCACACCGCAACCCCTGTCGCCACCAGCAACAATGGCCACAGTCGCTCATAGCTGGCGCCATTGAGGCTGCCAAGGTTCCAGAATGTCAGCGTGCGCAAGGTGGCATCATCGGCCAGGTAAGAGAACAGCCCCACGGCCGCGCCACCCAGCGCGGTCATGGCCACGCCAGCCAGCAGCATCGTGGCAACGTTGGTCTGGCCATCGCGGCGCCCCAGGCGGTAGACCAGCGCAGTTACCCCAAGCCCGCCGACAAAAGCGCAGAACGACAGCAGATAAGGCGCGAAAGCATCCGGCATGCCGCCAAGCCAGGCGCCGCCAACAATGGCAACCGCAGCCCCCACTGCGGCACCGGCGGCAACACCTACCAGCCCGGGGTCGGCCAGCGGGTTGCGGAACAGCCCCTGCATGGCCACCCCGGACAGAGCCAGCACCGCGCCCACCGCCAAGCCCAACAGAGTGCGCGGCAGGCGGATCTGGCCAAGGATCATCTCGGCCTGCTGCAGGCCATCTTCGGAAACAGGCAGCCCCAGCAGACGCAGGCCAGCGCGCAGCGTATCGAACATCGGCAGGCTGACTGGCCCCAACGCCAGTGACAGCCAGATCGCCAACAGGCACAACAGGCTCAGGCTAATGAACAACGTACGTGGCTGGACCCGCTGTTTCATTGCGCGAAGCTGGCCTGAGCAAGGGGGTAGAAGGTGGCTGCCAGCGACTGCAAGGTCGCCGGTAGCCGAGGCCCAAGCCCGCCGACCAACAGCGTCGGGTCCAGTGAGACCAGGCGTTTCTCACGCACGGCCCGCGAGGCCGCCAGTGCGGGGTTTTCTTTCAACAGCGCCTGCAACGCCTGCCCATCGGCCAGCGCCCGGTCGGAAAACACGATCACATCCGGGTCAAGCGCCGCCAAGGCTTCGTTGGAGAAGTTCTTGTAACCTTGGTGCGCGGCCAGGTTACGCCCACCCGCCTGGCTCAGCAGCCAGTCACCGGCAGTGCCTTGCCCGGCGATCAGCGGCTTGGCCCCGGCATGGCCGACCAGCAGCAACACCCCAGGAGCCTGCTGCCCGGCCTGGGCCAGCTTGACGTTGGCATGCAACGCATCGAGCCGCTGGCGGTAGTCCGCTGCAAGCGTGGACGCTTGCTGCTCTGCGCCGAGCAACTTCCCCAGGTGCCTGAGGTTTTCATCTACCGCCGGCAGCTCGGCCTTGCTGGAGAACAACTCAACCCGCACGCCGGCCTTGCGGATTTGCGCCAGTACCGGTGGCGGGCCCATTTCCTCGGTGCCCACCAGCACATCCGGGCGCAGGCTGAGAATACCTTCGGCCGACAGCTGTCGCTGATAACCCACACTGGGCAACGATTTCAACGAGGCAGGGTGCTGGCTGGTAGTGTCCACACCGACCAGGCGCGCTTCACCCCCCAATGCGGTTATCCACTCGCTCAAGGCGCCACCCGCGCTGACCCAGCGTTGCGGCAGCTCGGCTGCCAAGGCTTGGGTAGAGAGCACAAGGCTTGCACACAAAGCGAGGAAAGCAGTTGGACGGCGCATCATCGGGTTCCTTCTGAAGACGGCTACACGCCTTGTGGCGAGCGGCGGAACTGCGCACCATAGACAGCCAGGCGCAGCGAACGCGATCAATTTGATAATTATTCGCATTGAAGCGTCAAGCCAACATATGTTCCACGAGCCATCCTTGCCATGCACTTCCTTTGTACATCCCTCGGCCTGGCCGAGGGCCAAAGCCGCGCCTTCAGCGTAGACGGCCTCGAATTGTTCGGCGTACGCCGCCAAGGCCAGGTGTACCTGTACCGCAACCGCTGCCCGCACCGGGACATCCCGCTGAACTGGGCAGAGGACGCGTTTCTGGATGACAGCGCCAGCCTTATCCACTGCGCCCATCACGGTGCGCTGTTCCTGATAGAAAGCGGCGAATGCGTGGCGGGGCCCTGCGAGGGTGAGCAGCTGCAGCCCCTGGGCTGCCACGAAGACAGCCTGGGCATCTGGTTCAAGGGGTAAGCAACACCGGCAAGCGGCGATCGATAACGATACCCTCGGCGTCCAGGCGGGTGCCATAGGCCAGCACCTCCACCCCGTCCGCTACTGCAGCGCGCAGCGCCTGGGCGTAGGCCATATCGATTTCCTCGGCCGGGCGCACAGCGTCGATACCGGTCAGGTTCACGCAATACAGCTGCACGGCCCGCACGCCCTTCCGGGCCAGCGTTGCCAGCTCGCGCAGGTGTTTCGCACCGCGCTGAGTCACCGCATCAGGGAAGGCCGCAACTGCGGTGTCGGGGTAGCCCAGCGTCACACTCTTGACCTCGACATAGGCCGGAGCACCCTCGAACTCCAGCCGAAAGTCGATACGGCTGCCTTCCTCGCCATAGGCCACTTCGCGCTTGAGTGCAGTGAAACCAGCCAGTTCAGTGATAGTGCCGGCGCGCAGGGCCTCTTCGACCAATGCATTGGCCCGCCCGGTATTCACGCAGGCCAACCGCCCCTGGGGGGTTTCGCTGATTTCCCAGGTCCCTGGCAGCTTGCGCCTGGGGTCGTTGGAGCGGCTGAACCACACCTGCCCACCTTCACGCATGCAGTTGAGCATGGAGCCGGTATTCGGGCAGTGGATAGTCATCTGCTCGCCGCTGGCCAGTTCGATATCGGCCAGAAAGCGCTTGTAGCGACGCAGCAGGCGGCCCTGCTCGAGTGACGGAGAGAAACGCATCAGCCTTGCCAGCTCCGCAGGCCACGGGCAATACGCTGCACCGCTTCTTCCAGGCGCGGCAGGCTCTGGGTATAAGCGAAGCGCACATGGTGCCCGGCCAGGTGGCGACCAAAGTCCAGGCCCGGCGTGAACGCCACGTGCTCGGTTTCCAGGAAGTGTCGGCAGAATGCGAATGCGTCACCGCCAAAAGCGCTGATATCGGCATACAGGTAGAACGCGCCTTGCGGCTCGACGGCAATGCGGAAACCCAGTTCACGCAGGGCAGGCAGCAGGTAGTCGCGACGGCGGGCGAACTCGGCGCGGCGCTCTTCGAAAATGGCCAGCGCCTCGGGCTGGAAACAGGCCAGCGCGGCATGCTGGGCCATGCTCGGCGCGCTGATGTACAGGTTCTGCGCCAGTTTCTCCAGGTCGGCCACCGCACCGGGCGGGGCCACCAGCCAGCCAAGGCGCCAACCGGTCATGCCGAAATACTTGGAAAAACTATTCAGGACAAAGGCCGAGTCGTCGACTTCCAGCACGCTTGGCGCGTCCATACCGTAGGTGAGGCCGTGGTAGATCTCGTCCACCACCAGATGACCATGCCGCTCATGGGTGGATTTGGCCAGGCAGGCCAACGCTTCGCGCCCCAGCACGGTTCCAGTCGGGTTAGCCGGCGAAGCGACCAGAGCGCCGACGGTGTCCTTGTCCCAGTAGCGCTCAACCAGTTCGGCAGTCAGTTGGTAGTTAACGTCCGGGCCCACCGGTACCAATTGGGCCCCGCCCTCGACCAGGCGCAGGAAGTGACGATTGCACGGGTAACCCGGATCGGCCAGCAGCCAGTGCTTGCCCGGGTCCACCAGCAGGCTGCTGGCCAGCAGCAGCGCGCCGGAGCCACCCGGGGTAACAAGGATGCGCTGCGGGTCGATATTCAGGCCATAGCGCTGCCCATAAAAGCCGGCAATTGCCTCACGCAGTGCCGGCAGACCGCGTGCGGCGGTGTAGCGAGTGTGCCCGGCGGCCAGCGCGGCCTGGCCGGCAGCGACGATGGGTGCAGCCGTGGTGAAGTCCGGCTCGCCGATTTCCAGGTGGATCACGTCGTGCCCGGCCGCCTGCAGCTCGTTGGCCCGGGCCAGCAGCGCCATGACGTGGAAAGGTTCGATGGCGCGGCTGCGCGCACTGTAGGGTTGGGCCATGACCTTCTCTCAATTGGGTCTAAACTGGAGATTCTACCTCTGCACACCACCGAACGTACCGCTCAGGCCAGTGTCAATTAGCAGGATCGGGCGGGGTAGCGCACCCCCGATCTATCTGGTAAGTTCGGCGGCTCGCAGTCGCAGGGCCGGCGGTCGCCGGAGATGGAGCATCCTGCGCATTGGATCAGATGAGTGAGAGGCGGTCTATTCATGTCCACCCTAGAAAAGCAAAAAGCCAACCAGAATCTTTATGGGGTTGCACCCTATCAGGAGACCAAGGGTGAGGAGTACATGGGTGAGCCCATGCGCAAGCACTTCACCAAGATCCTCACTGGCTGGAAGCAAGAGCTGATGGTCGGCGTCGACAAGACCGTTGACCATATGAAAGAAGAGGCAGCCAACTTCGCAGATCCCGCAGACCGGGCATCCCAGGAAGAGGAATTCGCCCTCGAACTGCGCAACCGCGACCGCGAGCGCAAGCTGATCAAGAAAATCGATAAAACCCTGCAGAAGATTCAGGACGAAGAGTACGGCTGGTGCGAGTCGTGCGGCATCGAGATCGGCTTGCGCCGCCTGGAAGCCCGCCCAACCGCCGACCTGTGCTTCGACTGCAAGGAAATTGCCGAGAAAAAGGAAAAAACGGTCGGCAAAGGCTGATCTTTCTTCCACCTGAACGGGGCGCATCATGCGCCCCGTTTCATTTATATGCCCAGCCTGACCATGACCGACTCCAGCTACATCGGGCGCTTCGCCCCCACCCCCAGCGGCTTCCTGCACTTCGGCTCGCTGGTCGCCGCCCTCGCCTCCTGGCTCGATGCCCGCGCCGTCAACGGCCGCTGGCTGCTGCGCATGGAAGACACCGATCCGCCCCGGGAAATGCCCGGCGCCCGCGATGCCATCCTCCAGACGCTGGAACGTTACGGCCTGCACTGGGATGGCGAGGTGGTATTCCAGAGCCAGCGCCACGATGCCTATGCTGCCGTGGTAGACCGCCTGTTCAACATGGGCCTGGCGTACGCTTGCACCTGCTCGCGCAAGCAACTGGAAAGCTACAACGGCATTTACCCGGGCTTTTGCCGTAACGCCGGGCATGCCCGTGAAGGGGCGGCCATCCGCCTGCGGGTGCCGGAGCTGATCTACCGTTTTACCGATCGTGTGCAGGGTGAATACCAGCAACACCTGGGGCGTGAGGTGGGCGATTTCGTCATCCAGCGTCGTGACGGGTTGTACGCCTACCAGTTGGCCGTGGTGCTGGACGATGCCTGGCAGGGTGTTACCGACATCGTGCGTGGCGCCGACCTGCTCGACAATACCCCGCGCCAGCTGTACCTGCAGGAACTGCTGGGCTTCTCACAGCCGCGTTACCTGCATATTCCGCTGATCGTGCAGCCAGATGGGCACAAGCTGGGCAAGTCGTATCGTTCCCCGCCACTGCAGGCGGAGCATGCTACTCCCCTGCTACTGCGGGCACTGCGGGCGCTGGGGCAGGAGACGGATCCGGAACTGCTGTTGGCGACGCCAGCAGAGGTGCTGGCAGTCGCGCGCACGCAGTGGCGGCCGGAAGCGATCGCGCAGCGGACCACGGTGCCGGAGGCTGATTTGCGCTGAACCTTTACCAGCCTCTTCGCGGGCGCGCCCGCTCCCACAGTGTCCTCAATAAACCTAGAGGCAACGCTTTACCTGTAGGAGCGGGTTCACCCGCGAAGAGGCCGGCACATTCATTCCTCCTCTCAAAAACAAAAGCCCAGTAAATTCAAACCCTTGGCTAACGCTGTGGATTCCCGCTAGCATCCCCCCTGCCATTTGCGCCAATAATAAGTTCAAGCCCGCAGCGCCCAACCATCGAGGCCAGCATGTACATCTATCGTTTGGTCCTGCTTCTGGTCGTGGGGATCTATCTGTTCTCCCCGGCCATCATGGACTGGTGGATCGAACCGACCGGAGCCTGGTACCGCCCCTACCTGCTCTGGCTGATCCTGATCGTCGTCACCTTCATCCTGCAGAGCCAACGAGATGCCGATGAGCTTTAGCCTGACCCAGATGATCCTGATCAGCGCCGGGTACCTCATGGTGCTGTTCGGCGTGGCCTGGATCAGCGAGCGCGGGCTGATCCCGCGTTCGATCATTCGCCACCCACTTACCTACACCCTTTCGCTGGGCGTTTATGCCAGTGCCTGGGCCTTCTATGGCTCGGTTGGCCTGGCCTACCAGTATGGCTACGGCTTCCTTGCCTGTTACCTGGGGGTGTCTGGCGCATTCCTGCTGGCGCCGGTGCTGCTCTACCCGATCCTCAAGATCACCCGCACCTATCAGCTGTCATCGCTGGCCGACCTGCTGGCCTTCCGCTTCCGCAGCACGTGGGCCGGGGCCTTGACCACCATCATCATGCTGATTGGCGTGCTGCCGTTGCTGGCCCTGCAGATCCAGGCGGTGGCCGACTCGATCAGCATCCTTACCGGTGAGCCGGTCAAGGCCCGGGTGGCCTTTGCCTTTTGCACGCTGATCATTCTGTTCACCATCTTCTTCGGCTCGCGGCACATCGCCACGCGCGAAAAGCATGAGGGGTTGGTTTTCGCCATCGCCTTCGAGTCGGTGATCAAGCTGCTGGCCCTGGGCGGTATTGGCCTGTATGCCTTGTATGGCGTATTCGGCGGCCCGCACGAACTGGAAGTCTGGCTGTTGCAGAACCAGACCGCCCTCGCCGCCCTGCACACCCCCCTGCAGGAAGGCCCATGGCGCACCCTGCTGCTGGTGTTCTTTGCATCGGCCATCGTCATGCCGCACATGTACCACATGGCCTTTACCGAAAACCTCAACCCGCGCTCGCTGGTCAGCGCCAGCTGGGGCCTGCCGCTGTTCCTGCTGCTGATGAGCCTTGCCGTGCCGCTGGTGCTGTGGGCCGGCCTGCGCCTGGGCGCCAGCACCAACCCCGAGTACTTCACCCTGGGCCTGGGCATCGCCGCCAACAACCAGGCATTGGCACTGCTGGCCTACATTGGCGGCCTGTCGGCAGCCAGCGGCCTGATCATCGTCACCACCCTGGCGCTGTCGGGCATGGCCCTGAACCACCTGGTGCTGCCGCTTTACCAGCCCCCGGCCGAAGGCAACATCTACCGGTGGCTGAAGTGGACCCGCCGTGCACTGATCGTCGCCATCATCACCGCCGGGTTCATGTTCTACCTGAGCCAGAACTACCACCAGAGCCTTGCAAACCTGGGCATCGTCGCGTTCGTCGCCACCTTGCAGTTCCTGCCTGGGGTGCTGTCGGTGCTCTACTGGCCAACCGCCAACCGCCGCGGTTTCATCGCCGGGCTGCTGGCCGGCACCCTGGTGTGGATGGTGACCATGCTGCTGCCGCTTCTCGGCAATTTGCAGGGCTTCTACATCCCGCTGCTGGACATGATCTATGTGCTGGACGACACCAGCTGGCACATGGCAGCCATCGCCTCGCTGGCGGCCAACGTGCTGCTGTTCACCCTGATCTCGCTGTTCACCAACGCCAGCAACGAAGAGGTCAGCGCGGCCGAAGCCTGTGCCGTGGATAACGTGCGCCGCCCACAGCGCCGCGAGCTGCACGCCGCCTCGCCGCAGGAATTCGCCACCCAGCTGGCCAAGCCGCTGGGCGCCAAGGCCGCGCAAAAGGAAGTGGAGCAAGCACTGCGCGACCTCTACCTGCCGTTCGACGAACGCCGCCCCTATGCCCTGCGCCGCCTGCGCGACCGCATCGAAGCCAACCTGTCCGGCCTGATGGGGCCGAGCGTGGCTCAGGACATGGTCGAGACTTTCCTGCCGTACAAGTCCGGTAACGAAAACTACGTGACCGAAGACATTCACTTCATCGAAAGCCGCCTGGAGGACTACCACTCGCGCCTGACCGGGCTGGCCGCCGAACTCGATGCCTTGCGCCGCTACCATCGCCAGACCCTGCAGGAGTTGCCCATGGGCGTCTGCTCACTGGCCAAGGACCAGGAAATCCTGATGTGGAACAAGGCCATGGAAGAGCTCACCGGCATTGCCGCCAAGCATGTGGTCGGCTCGCGCCTGGTCACCATTGATGAGCCTTGGCGCGGCCTGCTGCAAGGCTTCATCAACGTGCCCGACGAGCATCTGCACAAGCAGCGCCTGGCACTGGATGGCCAGCCGCGCTGGCTGAACCTGCACAAGGCAGCCATCGACGAGCCACTGGCCCCCGGTAACAGCGGGTTGGTACTGCTGGTGGAAGACCTTACCGAAACCCAGGCACTGGAAGACAAGCTGGTGCACTCCGAGCGCCTGGCCAGCATCGGCCGCCTGGCCGCCGGCGTGGCCCACGAGATCGGTAACCCGATCACCGGCATCGCCTGCCTGGCGCAAAACCTGCGCGAGGAACGCGAAGACGATGGCGAAATCATCGAGTTGTCCAGCCAGATCCTTGACCAGACCAAGCGCGTATCGCGCATCGTCCAGTCGCTGATGAGCTTTGCCCATGCCGGCGGCAGCCACCAGAACAGCGAGGAGCCCGTGTGCCTGGCCGAAGTGGCACAAGATGCCATCGGTCTGCTGGCGTTGAACCGGCGCAATTTCGAAGTACAGTTCTTCAACCTTTGCGACCCGGACCATTGGGCTGAAGGCGACCCGCAGCGCCTGGCCCAGGTGCTGATCAACCTGCTCTCCAACGCCCGCGACGCCTCGCCGCCCGGCAGCGCCGTACGCGTGCGCAGCGAGGTTAGCGAGCACACCGTCGACCTGATCGTCGAAGACGAAGGCAGCGGGATTCCGAAGAACATCATGGACCGCCTGTTCGAGCCCTTCTTCACCACCAAGGACCCGGGCGAAGGAACCGGACTGGGGCTCGCTCTGGTCTATTCCATCGTGGAAGAGCATTATGGGCAAATCACCATCGACAGCCCGGCCGATATCGAACGGCAACGAGGCACCCGGATCCGCGTGACCCTGCCCCGGCATGTCGTAGCGACGTCCCCTGAAATTCGAGACCGTCGAGAGAATTGAATCAATGCCGCACATTCTGATCGTCGAAGACGAAACCATCATCCGCTCGGCCCTGCGTCGTCTACTTGAGCGGAACCAGTACCAGGTCAGCGAGGCCGGCTCGGTGCAGGAAGCCCAGGAACGCTTCAGCATTGCCACTTTCGACCTCATCGTCAGCGACCTGCGCCTGCCAGGTGCGCCCGGCACCGAGCTGATCAAGCTCGGCCAGGGCACCCCGGTGCTGATCATGACCAGTTACGCCAGCCTGCGCTCAGCGGTGGACTCGATGAAAATGGGCGCGGTGGACTACATCGCCAAGCCCTTCGACCATGACGAGATGCTGCAGGCAGTGGCGCGTATTCTGCGTGACCGGCAGAACGCCCCGGCTGCTGCACCGCCTGCCGAGCCACGCGCCAGCAATGGCAAGGTTGCAGCCTCCGACAAAGGCAGCGCGGCAACGGCCAATGGCGAAATCGGCATCATCGGCTCGTGCCAGCCCATGCAGGACATGTACAGCAAGATCCGCAAAGTCGCCCCTACCGACTCCAATGTGCTGATCCAGGGCGAGTCGGGCACCGGTAAAGAGCTGGTGGCCCGCGCCCTGCACAACCTGTCTCGCCGGGCCAAGGCACCGATGATCTCGGTGAACTGCGCGGCCATCCCCGAAACACTGATCGAATCCGAACTGTTCGGCCACGAAAAAGGCGCTTTCACTGGCGCCAGCGCCGGGCGCGCCGGCTTGGTGGAAGCCGCCGATGGCGGTACGCTGTTCCTCGATGAAATTGGCGAACTGCCGCTCGAAGCCCAGGCACGCCTGCTACGTGTGCTGCAGGAAGGCGAAATTCGCCGGGTAGGTTCGGTGCAGTCGCAAAAGGTCGATGTGCGCCTGATTGCCGCGACCCACCGCGACCTGAAAAACCTGGCCAAGGCCGGCCAGTTCCGTGAAGACTTGTATTACCGCCTGCACGTGATCGCCCTGAAGCTGCCAGCACTGCGCGAGCGTGGCAGCGACGTCAACGAGATCGCCAGCGTCTTCCTCGCCCGCCAGAGCGCTCGCATCGGCCGCGACGACTTGCACTTCTCGGCCGAGGCCGAGCAAGCCATTCGTCACTACAGTTGGCCCGGTAACGTGCGTGAACTGGAAAACGCCGTGGAGCGCGCGGTGATCCTCAGCGAGAGCGCAGAAATTTCCGCCGAGCTGCTGGGCATCGACATCGAACTGAGCGATCTGGAAGAGGACGAACTCCTCGACAATGCCCTGGTGGTGGCCGGCGCGGCCAACGCGAGCCACGAGCCGACCGAGGACCTGTCGCTGGAAGACTACTTCCAGCACTTCGTGCTTGAGCACCAGGACCACATGACCGAGACCGAACTGGCACGCAAGCTCGGCGTCAGCCGCAAGTGCCTGTGGGAACGCCGCCAACGCCTGGGCATACCACGACGCAAGAGCAACGCTACCAGCGAGTAATTCAACCTGCCCAGTGTTCACCGCAGCAAGTGCGGCGCCTGTGAGATCGAGCGCCGCCCACGCGGCGCATCGCGAGCGAAGCTCGCTCCTACATCTGTTTCGGGCCAATCAATCCTGAGCCATTGGCGCGCGGCCCCTTGTGTGTCCCCTTCAATATCCTGTCGTGCACCGAGGGGGATGCGCGCCAATGGCACAGGCGCTGAACGGGGTGTGGCGAACACATCTGGCCTGGGAACACCCCAGGTAACACATCACCTCCCGTAAAAATCTGTTACCCACGCTTTCCGCCGTAACAGCCCCCGAGGCGTACGGTAACGAAATTCCGACATTTTCGACCTTCCGAAAATTGCGAAACCTGCTCAAACCCTTGATTTTATTGGGTTTTGAAAAGTTGGCACGGCACCTGCTATATGTTTGGTACAAGAACAATAACAAGCACTGCAACTCAGAATAAGAACAAGACGAAACGGCTCACGCACAATAAAAACAAGACGGCGGAGGCGCAGCTAACTGATTCTTTTGGAGAGGATGCGTGTTTGGGGCTTGCCCCACAACCAGGCAGAGAACAACAAAAACTGCACTAAAAAGCAGCGCCTGAACTGGTTGGATCGACAGATCAACGTGTCATCAGCGGCCAAAGCAATCCGTTTGCTCTTTACCCCCGGTTTGGGGGTCGTCCACAAGCTTCGAGATTTGTGGACAGGGCACTCAACAAAAACAAGAAGCCCAGCAAAAAAACAATAAGAGCACGCAATGACTTCTTGGGGAGCTTAGGCTCCCCTTGTCATTTCTACCCTTCTGGCAGGCATCCTGCTACCCGCCTACACCATTCCCCGAGTAAATGCTAGAATCCCCGCCCATCATGCGGCCATTCTCCTATTCTTGGCCGAACATTCCTTCACACAGTGCATCCCATGCTGAAGAAGCTGTTCCAGTCTTTCCGCCCGCCCGTACCGGGCCCGCACCACAGGCGCACCACGCCCGAGGTGATCAACAAGAGCCAGCATTCGCTGCAGCGCCACCAGTTCAGCCGTCATGCGGTCAACATCGTGGAGCGCCTGCAAAGCGCCGGCTACCAGGCTTACCTGGTCGGTGGCTGTGTCCGCGACCTGATGCTGGGCATTACGCCGAAGGACTTCGACGTGGCCACCAGCGCCACCCCCGAACAGGTCCGTGCCGAGTTCCGCAACGCCCGCATCATTGGTCGCCGCTTCAAATTGGTCCATGTGCATTTCGGCCGTGAGATCATTGAAGTCGCCACCTTCCGCGCCCACCACTCCGAGGGCGATCAGGGCGATGCCCACCGTTCGTCGCATAACGCCAGTGGTCGCATTCTGCGAGACAACGTGTACGGCACCCTGGAAGAGGACGCGCAACGCCGCGACTTCACCATCAACGCCCTGTACTACGATCCGGTCAGCGAACGCATTCTCGATTACGCCAACGGTGTGCACGACGTGCGCAATCGCCTGCTGCGGCTGATCGGAGACCCGACCCACCGCTACCAGGAAGACCCGGTGCGCATGCTGCGCGCGGTGCGTTTTGCTGCCAAGCTCGACTTTGGCATCGAAAAGCACACCTTCCTGCCGATTCGCGGTCTGGCCCCGATGCTGCGCGAGATTCCACCCGCACGCCTGTTCGAGGAATGCCTCAAGCTGTTCCTCAGCGGCCAAGGTGCCATGGCCTTCGAAATGCTGGTCGATCTGGAGTTGTTCGAACCGCTGTTCCCGGCCAGTGCCCACGCGCTGGACGAGCGGCCGACCTACACCCACACGCTGATCAGCCAGGCGCTGAACAACACCGACCTGCGCGTGAAGCAGGGCAAGCCGGTGACGCCAGCCTTCCTGTTTGCGGCTCTGCTCTGGCCAGCTCTGCCGGCCCGTGTGCTGCACCTGCAGAACCAGGGCGTACCGCCGATCCCGGCCATGAACGGTGCGGCCCACGACCTGATCGCCGAGCAGTGCGCGCGCATTGCCATCCCCAAGCGTTTCACCCTGCCGATCCGCGAAATCTGGGACATGCAGGAGCGCCTGCCGCGCCGCAGCGGCAAACGCGCCGACATGCTGCTGGACAACCCGCGTTTCCGCGCCGGTTACGACTTCCTGCTGCTGCGTGAAAGCGCCGGGGAAGAAACCGACGACCTGGGCCAGTGGTGGACCGATTACCAGGACGCAAACGACAGCGAGCGCCGCGAGATGATCCGTGAGCTTGGCAGCCGCGACGAAAGCGCCGGCCCGCGCAAACGCAAGCGCAGCGGCAGCAAACGCAAGCGCAGTGGCGACGAGGCGTTCGAGTGACCATTCGCGCCTACGTAGGTCTGGGCAGCAACCTGGACGCACCTGCCGAGCAGCTGCGTAGCGCCTTTCAGGCGCTGGACCAGGTCGAAGCCACGCGCCTGGTAGCCGCCTCGGCCCTGTATACCAGCGATTCGCTGCTGCCCGGCCAACCGCGCTACACCAATGCTGTCGCCGCCTTGGACACCGCCCTGGCACCACTGGCATTGCTCGATGCGCTGCAGGCCATCGAAAACGACCAGGGCCGCGTGCGCAAAGAGCGCTGGGGCCCGCGCACGCTGGATTTGGACATCCTGCTGTTCGGTGACCAGGTGCTCGACCAGCCACGCCTGAAAGTGCCGCATTACCACATGCATGCCCGCCCCTTCGTGCTGTATCCGTTGGCCGAACTGGTACCGGGCGATTTCCGCCTGGCCGATGGCCGCGCCCTCGCGCAACTGCTCGACGAATGCCCGTTCGTCGGCCTGGAACGCCTGTAAACCGGGCGTTCCAGCCTGCATTGCCACCTCGGTAACGCCAGTAACACCCTGATCGTAACAATGCGGTAACAGGGTGATTGACTTCCCACACCTCGCTCACGACTATAGGCGTCCCGTGTGGCACCAAAGTGCCGCATACCCGTATTTAGGCCCGGACGGACCTGTGCCCGAACATCACGCGCGATGATGTGCCGCTCCGGAAGATGACTACACGCGTTGAATGCAGTCGTTTTTTACAGCGCCTGAACGAGGAATTTCCTACATGCCTGAAGTAACCCTTACCACCCTTAACGGCCTCAAGGCCAAGGGTGAAAAAATCACCATGCTGACCTGCTACGACGCGACCTTCGCCAAGGCTGCCAGCCAGGCCGGCGTTGAAGTGTTGCTGGTGGGCGACTCACTGGGGATGGTCCTGCAGGGCCACGACAGCACCTTGCCGGTCACCACGGCGGAAATGGCCTACCACACCGCCAGCGTCAAACGCGGCAACGACGGCGCGCTGATCCTCACCGACCTGCCGTTCATGGCCCACGCCACGCCGGAGCAGGCCTTTGCCAACAGCGCCACACTGATGCAGGCCGGCGCCCACATGGTCAAGATCGAAGGCGCAGCCTGGCTGGCCGAAACCATCCGCTTGCTGGCCGAACGTGGTGTGCCAGTGTGCGCGCACATGGGCCTGACCCCGCAAACCGTCAACGTGCTGGGCGGCTACAAAGTGCAGGGCCGCCAGGAAGCCCAGGCCCGGCAGATGCGCGCCGACGCCATTGCCCTGGAACAGGCCGGTGCGGCCATGCTGCTGCTCGAATGCGTCCCCAGCGAACTGGCGGCGGAAATCACCAACGCCGTAGGCATCCCGGTAATCGGCATTGGCGCCGGCAGCGCCACCGATGGCCAGGTACTGGTACTGCACGACATGCTCGGCCTGTCGCTGAGCGGCCGGGTACCGAAGTTCGTGAAGAACTTCATGCAGGGCCAACCGGATATCCACAGTGCCCTCGTCGCTTACGTCGAGGCAGTCAAGCAAGTCAGTTTCCCAGGCAGCGAACACGGGTTCAGTGCATGAATACAGTCAAGACCGTCCGCGAACTGCGCGCGGCAGTGGCCCGCGCTCGCGGTGAAGGCAAACGCATCGGTTTCGTGCCGACCATGGGCAACCTGCACAGCGGCCACGCAGCCTTGGTATCCAAGGCTGCGCAGCGCGCCGATTTCGTGGTCGCCAGCATCTTCGTCAACCCGCTGCAATTTGGCGCCAACGAAGACCTCGACAAATATCCACGCACCCTGGCAGCCGACCAGGAGCGCCTGGTGCAGGCCGGCTGCAACCTGCTGTTCGCGCCCACCGTGGAAGAGATGTACCCCGACGGCATGAGCGTGCAAACCCGTGTCAGCGTGCCCCAGCTTTCCGAAGGCCTGTGCGGCGCCAGCCGGCCTGGGCACTTCGAGGGTGTGGCCACCGTAGTGAACAAGCTGTTCAACATGGTCCAGCCAGACCTCGCCGTGTTCGGCGAAAAGGACTATCAGCAGCTGGCGGTGATCCGTGCCATGGTGCGCGACCTGAACATGCCGATCCAGATCATCGGCGAACCCACTGTGCGTGCCGAGGATGGCCTTGCGCTGTCATCGCGCAATGGTTACCTCACGCCAGAGCAGCGTGCTGCTGCGCCAGCGCTGTACCGCACGCTGCAACACATCGCAGTGGGCATCGGCCGTGGCCAGCGGGATTTTGCCGCGCTGGTCGCTGAAGGCCAGGCACAACTGAGCGCAGCGGGTTTCCGCCCGGATTACCTGGAAGTACGCCATGCCGTAAGCCTGCGCCCGGCAGTGATCGATGATCGAGACCTGGTGGTGATTGCGGCGGCTTACCTGGGTAACACGCGGTTGATCGACAACCTCTACCTGCATGTGGAAGAGAAGACCGCATAATGGCCTTGGGCTGCCTGCAGCCCATTCGCGGGCAAGCCCGCTCCTATATTCACCTGCAGGAGCGGATTTGCTTACAAAGTCCCCCAAAATCCCCCTGCCATACCCATTCCCAGCGCGTGGCCTTTGCCTATAATGATGCCAGCCTGAACCCGGCAATGACTGCCGTGTCCAAGCCCTCACCACGCACCAAGGGACCCCCGCGCAATGGCGTATTACCGTACACCCCACGATGTGACGGCCCTGCCCGCCTGGCAGGCGCTTCAGAAACACCGCGACGCCATGCAAAGCTTCAGCATGCGCGAAGCCTTCGCCGCCGATGCCAAGCGCTTCGACCAGTTTTCCCTTAGCGCTTGCGGCCTGTTCCTCGACTACTCGAAAAACCTGATCACCGAGCAAAGCCGCGATCTGCTGGTCAACCTGGCCAATGAAGTGGGCCTGCAGGACGCCATCAAGTCGATGTTCGGTGGTGAGATCATCAATGCCTCCGAAGGCCGCCCGGTGCTGCACACCGCCTTGCGCCGGCCTGTAGGTGACAAACTCAGTGTCAACGGCGTGAACGTCATGCCGGAAGTGCACAAGGTGCTCAACCAGATTACCGAACTGGTCGGCCGCATTCACGATGGCCTGTGGCGCGGCTACAGCGAAAAGCCGATCACCGACGTGGTCAACATTGGTATTGGCGGTTCGTTCCTTGGCCCCGAGCTGGTGTCCGAAGCGCTGCTACCCTACGCCCAGCGCGGCGTACGCTGCCATTACCTGGCCAACATCGACGGCAGTGAGTTCCACGAACTGTCGGCCAACCTGCGCGCCGAAACCACCTTGTTCATCGTCTCGTCGAAGTCGTTCAATACGCTCGAGACGCTGAAAAACGCCATGGCCGCGCGGACCTGGTACCTGGCCCAAGGCGGCTCGGAAGCCGAGCTGTACCGCCACTTCATTGCAGTTTCCAGCAACAAGGCCGCTGCTGTAGCGTTCGGTATCCGCGAAGAAAACATCTTCCCGATGTGGGACTGGGTGGGCGGGCGCTACTCGCTGTGGTCGGCCATCGGCCTGCCGATCGCCCTGGCCATCGGCACTGCCAACTTCAAGGAACTGCTGTCCGGTGCCTACACCATGGACCAGCACTTCCAGACCGCACCGTTCGACAAGAACATGCCGGTGCTACTGGCTCTGCTGGGCGTGTGGTATGGCAACTTCTGGGACGCGAACAGCCACGCGATCCTGCCGTACGACCACTACCTGCGCAACATCACCAAGCACCTGCAGCAGTTGGACATGGAATCCAACGGCAAGAGCGTGCTGCAAGACGGTACCCCGGTGAAGACCGACACCGGGCCGGTAATCTGGGGCGGCGTGGGTTGCAACGGCCAGCACGCCTACCACCAGTTGCTGCACCAGGGCACCCAGCTGATTCCGGCCGACTTCATCGTGCCGGTGGTGAGCTTCAACCCGGTGGCCGACCACCACCAGTGGCTGTACGCCAACTGCCTGTCGCAGAGCCAGGCGCTGATGCTGGGCAAAACCCGCGAGGAAGCCGAAGCCGAATTGCGCGGCAAAGGCCTCAACGAAGCGGACATCGAAAAGCTGGCCCCGCACAAGGTGATCCCGGGTAACCGCCCGAGCAACACGTTGGTGGTCGAGCGCATCAGCCCGCGCCGCCTGGGCGCGCTGGTGGCCATGTACGAGCACAAGGTGTTCGTCCAGAGCGTTATCTGGGGTATCAACGCCTTCGACCAGTGGGGCGTCGAGCTGGGCAAGGAACTGGGCAAGGGCGTCTACCAGCGCTTGGTCGGTAGCCTGGAAGACAGCGCCGAAGACGGTTCTACCCAGGGCCTGATCAACTACTTCCGCGGCCGTCACCGCGGGTGATTTGATACCTTCGCCGGCCTCTTCGCGGGCTTGCCCGCTCCCACAGGTACAACACAGCCCTCGACGACTGTGCAGTACCTATGGGAGCGGCCAAGCCCGCGAAGAGGCCTGCCCAGGTTGAACACCGCTCCCAGCTACACTGTCTTATCGAATAGCCGTTGCAGTCCATCGCCCCTTACAAGAGCAGGACCACCCGCCATGTTCGATATCCGCAAATACCCCCAGGCCCTGGCCGTCAGCCAGTCCGCCGCCCTCACCCCCGAAGACTACCGCCGCCTCTACAGCCAGTCGGTCGAAGACCCTGACACGTTCTGGGCCGAACAAGCCAAACGCCTGGACTGGATCAAGCCCTGGTCGAGCGTGCAGCAATGCGATCTCAAGACCGGCAAGGCCCGCTGGTTCGACGGTGCGCAACTCAACGTCAGCTACAACTGCATCGACCGTCATCTGGCCCAGCGCGGCGAGCAAACGGCCTTGCTGTGGGAGGGCGACGACCCCAAGGACTCCAAGGCCATCACCTACCGCGAACTGCACCGTCAGGTCTGCCGCCTGGCCAATGCAATGAAAGCGCGTGGTGTGAAGAAAGGCGATCGGGTGTGCATCTACATGCCAATGATCCCCGAGGCCGCCTTCGCCATGCTTGCCTGCACCCGCATCGGCGCCATCCACTCGGTGGTGTTCGGCGGTTTCTCCCCCGATGCCCTGCGTGACCGAATTCTCGATGCCGACTGCCGCACCGTGATCACTGCCGATGAAGGTGTGCGTGGCGGTAAGCGCATCCCGCTGAAACAGAATGTCGACAAGGCCCTGGCCAACTGCCCAGCGGTCAGTAGTGTATTGGTGGTGCGCCGCACTGGCGGCGATGTGGCCTGGGCCGAGGGCCGCGACCTCTGGTACCACGAAGCGACGGAGGCCGCCGGCGACGACTGCCCTCCTGAGCCGATGGAAGCCGAAGACCCGCTGTTCATCCTCTACACCTCCGGCAGTACCGGCAAACCCAAAGGGGTGCTGCATACCACCGCCGGCTACCTGCTGCAGGCAACGATGACCTTCAAGGTGGTGTTCGATTATCGTGACGGCGAGGTGTTCTGGTGCACCGCCGATGTCGGCTGGGTGACCGGCCACAGCTACATCGTCTACGGCCCGCTGGCCAATGGCGCAATCTCGCTGATGTTCGAAGGCGTGCCCAACTACCCGGACACCTCGCGCTTCTGGCAGGTGGTGGACAAGCACCAGGTGAACATCTTCTACACCGCCCCGACTGCCCTGCGCGCACTGATGCGCGAGGGCTCTGCGCCGCTGCAGAGCACCTCGCGCAAAAGCCTGCGCCTGCTGGGCAGCGTCGGTGAGCCGATCAACCCGGAAGCCTGGGAATGGTATTTCGAGGAGGTCGGGCAGAAGCGCTGCCCGATTGTGGATACCTGGTGGCAGACCGAAACCGGCGGCATCATGCTCACCCCACTGCCCGGCACGCAGTCGCTCAAACCCGGCTGCGCCACCCAGCCAATGTTCGGCGTGCAACCGGTGCTACTGGATGAAAAAGGCAAACTGATCGAAGGCCCCGGCGCCGGCCTGCTGGCAATCAAGGCCAGCTGGCCCGGGCAGATCCGCAGTGTCTACGGCGACCACCAGCGGATGGTCGACACCTACTTCAAGCCTTTGCCCGGCTACTACTTCACCGGCGACGGTGCCCGCCGCGACGCCGATGGCGACTACTGGATCACCGGGCGCATCGACGATGTGATCAACGTTTCCGGGCACCGCATCGGCACCGCGGAAGTAGAAAGCGCACTGGTGCTGCATGACAGCGTGGCGGAAGCCGCAGTGGTCGGCTACCCCCACGACCTCAAGGGCCAGGGCGTCTACGCCTTCGTCACGACCATGAATGGCGTGTCGCCGGATGACGCACTCAAGGCCGAGCTGTTTGCCCTGGTCAGCAAGGAAATCGGCAGTTTCGCCAAGCCTGAGCTGATTCAGTGGGCGCCAGCGCTACCCAAGACGCGCTCAGGCAAGATCATGCGGCGTATACTGCGCAAAATCGCCTGCAACGAGCTGGAAAACCTGGGCGATACCTCGACCCTGGCCGACCCAAGCGTGGTACAGGGCCTGATCGACAAACGCCTCAACCAGTAACCGGCGGCCGCCAACCATGGCCGCCCTGCACAACAGGTCGCCATGGAAGCCCTTCGTCGCCGCATCGAAACCCAGGTCATGAGCCTCACTGGGCTGGCCCTCGGCCAGCTCGACCTGGAGTCGCCCAAGGGCGACCCCGGCCTGTTCGGCCCACACAGCATCAGCTGGCGGGTACATGGCGACTTCCCTAGCATGCTGGTCGGTGGCATCAGCGCGCTAATGCTGCAGTTGTTGCATCCTCTGGCCCTGGCCGGTGTATGGGACCACTCCAATTTTCGTGAAGACCTGCTCGGCCGCTTGCGCCGCACCAGCCAGTTCATTTCCGGCACCACCTTCGGCGCCACCGGCGATGCCGAGTGGCTGATCGACAAAGTGCGCACCATTCACCTGCAGGTCACCGGCACGGCACCAGATGGCCGCCCCTATGCGGCCAGCGACCCGGATCTGTTGACCTGGGTGCATGTAGCGGAGGTCAGCAGTTTCCTCGCCGCCCACCTGCGTTACCGCAACCCACACCTGCCACGCGCCGAGCAGAATGCCTATTACAACGAAATCGCCCTGATCGCCGAGCGCCTTGGTGCCCGTGACGTACCGCGCTCCTGCCAGCAAGTTGAAGACTATCTGCAACACATGCGCCCACATCTGCACTGTGATGTGCGCAGCCATGAGGTCATACAGATCCTGCTCGACGCCCCGGCCCCCAGCCGCCTGGCACAGCCGGTTGGCAAACTGATGCTGCACGCGGGTATCGACTTGCTGCCCGGCTGGGCCCAGGCCATGCTCGGGCTGCAGCATGGGCCCCTGCAGCAGCGCCTGATCCGCCTGGGCCTGCGCGGCACCGCGCCGGTCCTGCGCTGGGCAATGCGCGACGGCTCGGCACACCGGGCCAAACGGCGCATGGGCATTGATTGAGCGCAAAAGGTCGCCCCAGCGGAACTGATTTAACGTGCCATACTCCAAGCACTCCGGCTTAGACAGACGAAGCGACACATGTACAAAGGATTGACTCGCGCCGCTGGCGCAATCGTGGCCCTGGTAGCCCTGTATAGCCTGCTCGGCTTTCTCATTCTTCCAGGTATTGCACTGCGCATCGCCAACCAGCAGTTGGCCCAGTACGCCACCGTGCCGGCCCACCTCGAGCGGATCGAGCTCAACCCCTTCAGCCTCGAGCTGACGCTGTGGGGCCTGCAGATCGGCGAGCCGGGCAAGGAGCAGGTCGGTTTCGAGCGTCTTTACGCTAACGCCTCGCTCGACAGCCTGTGGACCAAAGCCCTGCATCTGGAAGCGGTGGAGCTCGACAAACCGCGCAACGAAGTGCTGTTCGCCAAAGACGGCACCCTCAACCTGACCGGGTTGTTCAAACTACCGGCCAGCGAAGCCAAACCCGAAGAGCCGCCCAGCGACCCGTTCCCGCTGCGTATTGGCAGCATCAAGCTCGTCGAAGGCTACCTGCACTTCGAGGACCTGCGCCCCAGCGAGCCGATCGAGTTCCTCTACGACAACATGAGTCTGGAGCTGAAAAACCTCAGCACCCTGCCCAACGACAGCGCCGACATGACCTTGGTGGCCAGCGGCCCCAACGGCGGACGCGTGGACTGGAAGGGTACACTGAGCCTGTCGCCGATCGCCTCCGAAGGCACACTGAAGGTCACTGACGGCAAGATGAAGCTGTTCTGGCCCTACGTGCGCGATGCCGTGCCACTGGTGCTGGAAGACGGCGTGCTCAACCTCGATACGCATTACACGCTCAACCTCGCCAAACAGACCGAGCTGCTGCTGGATAACGCTTCCGTACACATCGCGCCATTTGCCATCAAGGCGCCGGATGGCCGACCGCTGGCACGCCTGGCCAGCCTGGCGGTTAGCGAAACTTCCATAGATCTGGTCAAACAACAGGTCATCGTGGGCAAGGTCCGCAGCGAAAAACTCGAAACCTGGGCGGCGCTGGAAAAAGACGGCCAGCTCGACTGGCAGAAGCTGTTCGCCAGCCAACCCGCCAAGGCCACGCCGAAGGAAAAGGCCGAGCCGGCTGCCGCAGAACCTACGCCTGAAGAGAAAGCTGCCAAGGAGCCAAGCAAACCCTGGCAAGTGCTGCTCAAGGACGTGCAGTTGCGCAACTACCTGGTGCACCTGGCAGATCGCAGCCAGAAGGAACCGGTAGCGTTGGACATTGGCCCTCTCAATGCCGACCTGCAAGGTTTCGACAGCCTCAACCAGTCGCCCTTCACCGTCAAACTCGACACTGGTGTGGGCAAGCAAGGCAAGCTGCAGGCCGCAGGCCAGGTCAACCTGGCACCGATATGGGCAAAGCTGGATGTGAGCACCCGCGACATCGACCTGCGGGTGGCCCAGGCCTATATCAGCCCGTTCATCCTGCTGGAGCTGCGCAGTGGCATGCTCTCCAGCGACCTCAAGGTCGACCTGAAGAACACCGCACCGCTGGCCTTCAGTGTTACCGGCAAGGCGCAGGTCAGCCAGTTGCATACCCTCGACACCATCAAGAGCCGCGACTTCGTCAAATGGCAACAGGTGAACGTGGACGGCTTGTCCTACGTGCACGGCGATGCCCTGTCGATCGACAAGGTGACCCTGCTGCAGCCCTATGCACGCTTCATCATCAACGAAGACCGTACTACCAACGTCAATGACCTGCTGATCCCGCAACCGGCCGGCGCCCCGACGAGCAGCCAGGCCAAGCCGACCACGGCCAGCAACAGCAAGCCGCTCGGCATCCACATCGGCCAGATCGACATCAAGGACGGCTCGGCCAACTTTGCCGACCTGTCGCTTACCCCCAACTTCGCCACGGCCATCCAGCAACTCAACGGCCAGATCGGCACCATCGACAACCGCAAGCCGCTGCCGGCCAAGGTCGAAGTCAAGGGCAAGGTAGACCGCTACGCTCCGGTTACCATCAAGGGCGCACTCAACCCGTTCAACCCACTGGCCAGCCTGGACATTGCCACCAGCTTCAAGCGCGTCGAACTGACCACGTTGACGCCCTACTCCGGCAAGTTCGCCGGTTTCCGCATCCGCAAGGGCCGGCTGAACCTGGACCTGCACTACTTGATCACCAACGGCCAGCTCAAGGCCGAGAACAAGGTGGTAGTGGAACAACTGCAGCTGGGCGAGAAAGTCGACAGCCCGGATGCGGTCGACCTGCCAATCCGCCTGGCGGTAGCATTGCTGAAGGATACCGAGGGCAAGATCTCGATCGAGCTGCCGGTGTCTGGCGACCTCAACAACCCACAATTCAGCGTGATGCCGATCGTTTGGCAAACCCTGCGCAACCTGGTGCTGCGCGCGGCGCAGGCGCCATTCAAATTCATTGGCGGGCTGATCAGCGGCGGCAGTTCGGAAGACCTTGGCAACGTGGCGTTCGCCCCGGGCTCCAGCGAACTCAGCGGCGATGCCCAGGCGTCCCTGGACAAGCTGGCATCCGCACTGAAAGAGCGCCCGGGACTGCGCCTGGAAATCGAAGGCACCAGCGCCCAGGCCAGCGACGGCCCGCTGATCGCCCAACAGCGTCTGGAGCGTGAGTACCAGGCCACCTGGTACAAAATCCTGCAGCGACGGGGTGACAAGGTGCCGGCCAATGCCTCGATGCTGGTGGTCGACGACAGCGACAAGCCCGCGATGCTCGAAGGCATTTACCGCAGCCGCCTGAAAAAGCAGCCGCCAGCAGAATGGGAGCAACTGAGCCGTGACGAGCGTACCGCCAAGCTGCGCGAGGCGGTGATCAAGTCATGGGCTGAGAGTACCGCCTTGCTGCGTACACTGGGCCAGGAGCGGGCCAGCAGCATCAAGGATTACCTGGTTGACAAGGGCAAGCTGGAAGACGATCGGGTGTACTTCATCGATACCAGCCTGGGCCAGCCTGAGAGCGATGGGCGGGTGATTACGCCGATGCACCTGGATGCCGAGTAATCCCCTCTGGCAGGCCTGGCCTCTTCGCGGGCACGCCCGCTCCCACAGAGATGGCGCACAACCTCGGACCTGCGCAATACCTGTGGGAGCGGGCGTGCCCGCGAAGAGGCCAGTACGGGCTTCAAACCAACCGCTGCCCCGACACCGCCGGGTGATACAGCGGTTGAACCTTGTTCCCAGCCGGGTCCAGCAGGTGGAAGCTACGCGCGCCGTCACCATGATTGAACGGCCGGTCGAGCAAGGTCACACCATGAGCCTTGAAGTACTGGTACCAGGCTTCCAGCTCCTCCACGCTGTCGACGATGAATCCGTAGTGATCCAGGGTCTGTAACCCGTTGGCCGCCCCTGCCCCACGCCCAAGCGACAGGTTGTCGTTACCGCAGGTGAGATACACCAGGTCCTCATTGGCGCGATTCAGCACTTCCATGCCCAGCACATCGACGTAGAAGCGTTCACATTCCTCCAGGTTGGGCACCAGCAGGGCGATGTGGCGCAGGCCATTCAGGCGGCCAGGGCGTGCAGGCAATTCGGACATTGGCGAAGCTCCATTTTTGTATACAATTCATTATTGAATTTAAAACAAAAGGAGCCATTTGTGTATAGCCTGTTCATCAAGACCCGAGTGAAGCCTGGATGCGCCGACGCTTTTCTGAGTGCAATCAAGGTCAATGCTGCAGCTTCCGTGGCGAGTGAGCCAGGCTGCCTGGTGTTCGATGTGTCACAGGACCGAGTCGATCCGGAGGTGATCTACCTGTACGAAATCTACCGCGATGATGCTGCGTATGAAGCACATACCCAGACCGCGCATTTTCGCGACAGCCGCCCATTGGTAGAGCCTCTGATCCTTGAGCAGGAATGCTTCGAAAGCGATGTCATCGCACGCAACCCGGCGTATTGAGCGCAAGACAAAGCCCTGGCACGGGCCAGGGCTTTGATGAAAGTGGCCAAATCCATTTGGCCGACGGGACATTCCTTATTCGGCTTTCAGGCCGTCAGACATTACGCTCTTGACGCCTTTGATGTTCTTGGTGATGCGTACCGCTTCTTCTTTCTGCGATTCGGTAACCTTCACATCAGAAGACAGGGACACAACACCTTGGCTGGTCTCGACTTTGATGTCGCTGCCTGGGATGCCTTTTTCAGTCAGCAGGTCAGCTTTCACCTTGGTAGTGATCCAAGTGTCGGAGCCTTCTTGCTTGGCGTTGTCGACGGTGTTGGCCGCCAACATGACTGGAGCCTGGGTTGGCTCAGCGGCGAATGCACCGTTAGCCATGGTCAGGGTCAGAGCGGTAGCAGTAGCGGCAGCAATGGCGAACTTCTTCATGTGGGTCACTCCTGTTTTTCGAAAGGTCTGCGCCGTATGTCCTGGCGGCAGGTATGAAGGTAGTTGCACGGGCTGTGCCAGCTTTGCCGCTTCTATTATTTCTTTATAAATCAACACCTTAGAAAAACACCCCCACTTCCGCAGTCGTGCATTTTGCAATCAGCGCGGTAAACCTGCATGCAAGATGCAAGTCCGCAAAAGGTTCCCGTCGCCCATGAAAAAAGGGCCCCGAGGGGCCCTTTCTCTGTAGCGTGTGTCGCTTAGACGCCCGAGGCCTTGGCCGCAGCAACGTCTTTGATCGACAGCTTGATACGGCCGCGGTTGTCCACGTCCAGTACCAACACTTCGACTTCCTGGCCTTCTTTCAGGATGTCGGTGACTTTCTCGACGCGAGCATCGCTCAGCATGGAGATGTGCACCAGGCCGTCCTTGCCAGGCAGGATGTTGACGAAGGCGCCGAAGTCGACAATGCGCTCAACCTTGCCGACGTAGATCTTGCCGATCTCGGCCTCAGCGGTGATACCCAGGATGCGCTGCTTGGCAGCATCTGCCGCTTCCTTGGTTTCGCCGAAGATCTTGATGGAGCCGTCGTCTTCGATGTCGATCGAAGCCTTGGTTTCTTCGCAGATGGCGCGAATGGTGGCGCCGCCTTTACCGATGACGTCGCGGATCTTGTCGGTGTCGATCTTCATCGCGATCATGGTCGGGGCGTTGGCCGACAGTTCGGTACGCGACTGGCCAATGACCTGGTTCATCTGGCCGAGGATGTTCAGGCGCGCTTCCAGGGCCTGGCCCAGGGCGATTTCCATGATCTCTTCGGTGATGCCGTTGATCTTGATGTCCATCTGCAGCGCGGTGACGCCTTTGGCGGTACCGGCTACCTTGAAGTCCATGTCGCCCAGGTGGTCTTCGTCACCCAGGATGTCAGTCAGGACCGCGAACTTGTCGCCTTCCTTGACCAGCCCCATGGCGATACCGGCAACCGGCGCCTTCATCGGCACACCGGCGTCCATCAGGGCCAGGGAAGCACCGCAGACCGAAGCCATGGAGCTGGAGCCGTTGGATTCGGTGATTTCCGAAACCACACGGATGGTGTACGGGAACACGTCAGCAGCAGGCAGCATGGCCTGAACCGAACGGCGGGCCAGACGGCCGTGGCCGATTTCGCGACGGCCAGCACCGCCCATGCGGCCACACTCACCTACCGAGAACGGTGGGAAGTTGTAGTGCAGCATGAAGGGGTCTTTCTTCTCGCCTTCGAGGGTGTCCAGCAGTTGGGCATCACGGGCAGTACCCAGGGTCGCAACGACCAGGGCCTGGGTTTCGCCACGGGTGAACAGTGCCGAACCGTGAGTTTTCGGCAGCACACCTACTTCGATGTTCAGCGGGCGTACAGTCTTGGTGTCGCGGCCGTCGATACGTGGCTTGCCGTTGACGATGTTTTCGCGAACGGTGCGGTATTCGATTTCGCCGAAGATGTCTTTGACTTCGGAAGCCGAAGGCTGGCCTTCTTCACCGGAGAACTTGGCAACCGCCTGGTCGCGCAGCTCACCCAGACGCGCGTAGCGGTCGGCTTTGACGGTGATGGTGTAGCCCTGCGAAACCGCTTCGCCGAACTCGGCGCGGATAGCATTGAACAGCTCGGTGTTGGCAACGGCAGGTTTCCAGTCCCAAGTCGGCTTGCCAGCTTCGGCAGCCAGCTCTTTGACAGCCTGGATAACAGCCTGGAACTCGTCGTGGGCGAACAGTACGGCACCCAGCATCTGGTCTTCGGTCAGCTCTTGAGCTTCCGACTCAACCATCAGTACAGCATCGGAGGTACCGGCAACGACCATGTCCAGGCTCGAGGCAGCCAGTTGCTCGTAGGTCGGGTTCAGCAGGTAGCCAGTGCTTTCGTGGAAGGCAACGCGGGCAGCGCCGATCGGGCCTTCGAACGGAATACCGGAAATGGCCAGGGCAGCCGAGGTACCGATCATCGCAGCGATGTCCGGATCGGTCTTCTTGCTGGTGGAAACCACGGTGCAGACGACCTGCACTTCGTTCATGAAGCCTTCCGGGAACAGCGGACGGATCGGACGGTCGATCAGGCGCGAGGTCAGCGTCTCTTTCTCGGAAGGACGGCCTTCACGCTTGAAGAAGCCACCTGGGATCTTGCCAGCGGCGTAGGTCTTTTCCTGGTAGTGAACCGACAGCGGGAAGAAACCCTTGCCTGGATCAGCCTGTTTGGCGCCTACCACAGTCACCAGCACGGTGACGTCGTTGTCGACGGTAACCAGCACGGCGCCGGTTGCCTGACGGGCAATACGGCCCGTTTCGAGAGTGACGGTCGATTGACCGAACTGGAAAGTCTTGATTACCGGGTTCACGGTTTCCTACCTTTTTCAGTGGCTCTTGGGGGAACTGGTTTCTTGCGAATTCTTGGGCAGAACGGGGAATCGGCCCCATTGACCGTCCAGATACAACACGAGGCTGGGAGCCTGGCACCAAACGGAAAAACCGCTCAGCATTGCCAGGCTGCCAACCTCGGAGATACGCGTGGCATGTCCAACGGCAGCGCTGCAAAACAGCCCTGCCGAAGCCTGCGACACCCCACGCACACCACTGACCAGGCCGCTATTAGCGACGCAGGCCCAGGCGACCGATCAGGGCGCTGTAACGAGTGGTGTCTTTGCCCTTCAGGTAATCCAGCAGCTTACGACGCTGGTTGACCATACGGATCAGACCACGACGGGAGTGGTGGTCTTTATCGTTGGCCTTGAAGTGGCCTTGCAGCTTGTTGATGTTGGCGGTCAGCAGAGCAACCTGCACTTCCGGGCTACCGGTATCGCCGGCGGCTTGCTGATATTCGGCAACGATCTGAGCTTTTTCTTCAACGCTGAGGGCCATTTGGCTTCTCCTGATAACGGATCCCGCATGCGGGATCCAATAGGCCAGGGACAAATCCCTGTATTAATAAAAAAGGTGTGACCGTGCCTACTGACAGCCACCCTTGATGCCGTGGGGCTCGGCAACTGCCTGGCCCCGCGGTTTCGGTCATTCCGACCGAATCAGCCGACGCGGCGCAATGCGCCCGTCTTCGCTCACTTCACCTATACCGATGAAGCGCGCATTGTGATCCTGTACCCGGACCATGCCAAATTGTGGCGCGTCCGGCGCGCGTACAGCCTGCCCATGCAGCCAGTAGAACGCACTGTGTTCCGACAGGCTGACCAACGGCCAGTCCTGTAGCCCGCTGTCCGATGGCATCAGGAAGCGGTCGAGCGCTTCGTTGCCACCTTCGGCATGGGCCTGTTCGAGTTCCTCGAGGGTGACCGTCTGTGCCAGCGCAAAGGGCCCAGCCTGGGTCCTGCGCAGCTCGGCGACATAGGCGCCGCAACCAAGGGCTTCACCGATATCCTCCACCAACGTGCGGATATAGGTGCCTTTGCTGCATCCTACGCTCAGCCGTGCACGGGTGCCTTCGCACTCGAGCAACTCCAAGCGGTTAATAGTAACAGAACGCGCCTCGCGCTCCACTACCTCTCCTGCACGTGCCAGTTTGTACAACGGCTGGCCGTCACGCTTGAGCGCCGAGTACATAGGCGGTATCTGGCTGATCGGGCCGCGAAAACGTGGCAGCAGCGCCTCGATGTCGGCGCGACCAACGGTCACGTCGCGGGTCTGCAGCACCTCACCCTCGGCATCGCCGGTGTTGGTAGTCTGCCCCATCTGCATGACGGTTTCGTAGCCCTTGTCGGAATCGAGCAAGTACTGCGAAAACTTGGTCGCTTCACCGAAGCACAGCGGCAACACGCCGGTTGCCAGCGGGTCGAGGCTACCGGTGTGGCCGGCCTTTTCCGCGTTGAGCAGCCAACGCACCTTCTGCAAGGCGGCATTGGAAGTGAAGCCCAGCGGCTTGTCGAGCAGGATGATGCCGCTGACATTGCGGCGGATACGTTTGACCTGGGCCACCACTTACTCCTTGGTGTCCGACTCGTCGGCTTCCTTGTGCAGGCGGTCTTCGGCCACTGCACGTTCGATCAGCGCCGACAGGTGCACACCACGGCTGACACTTTCATCGAAATGGAAGTGCAGCTGCGGCACGCTGCGCAGTTGCATCGAACGCCCCAGGTGCAGCCGCAGGAAGCTGGCAGCACTGTTCAATGCCTTGAGCGACTGCTGCACGGCATCCGGGGTTTCCTCGCCCATGACGGTGATGAACACCTTGGCATGGCCCAGGTCACGGCTCACGTCCACGGCGGTGATGGTCACCAGACCGACACGCGGGTCCTTGACTTCGCGACGGATCAGCTCGGCCAGCTCGCGCTGCATCTGATCGCCAATACGTTGGGTACGGCTATATTCTTTGGCCATTCTTGCTACCTGTAACTTAAAGCGGCAAACGCCCGGACAGACGAATGCCTGACCGGGCGCTACCTGAAGAGGTACCGCAAGCCGCCCTGTAGCAGGCGCTTGCGGCTCGCTCGCCCTTAAAGGGTACGAGCCACCTGGACTTTCTCGAAGACTTCGATCTTGTCGCCGACCTTGACGTCGTTGTAGCTCTTGACGCCAATACCGCACTCCATGCCCGAACGGACTTCGGAGGCATCGTCCTTGAAGCGACGCAGCGATTCCAGCTCGCCTTCGAAGATCACAACGTCATCACGCAGTACGCGAATCGGACGGTTGCGGTACACGGTACCCTCGATGACCATACAGCCAGCGATGGCGCCGAACTTCGGCGAACGGAACACGTCACGTACTTCGGCGACACCCAGGATGTTCTCGCGAACATCGCTGCCGAGCATGCCGGTCAGGGCCTTCTTGACGTCTTCGATGATGTCGTAGATCACGTTGTAGTAACGCATATCCAGACCTTCCTGCTCGACGATCTTGCGCGCACCGGCATCGGCACGCACGTTGAAGCCGAACAGTACAGCATTCGAAGCCAGCGCCAGGTTGGCATCGCTCTCGGTGATACCACCGACGCCACCACCAATCACGCGCACTTGCACTTCGTCGTTGCCCAGGCCGCCGAGCGAACCCTGCAGCGCTTCCAGAGAACCACGCACATCGGTCTTGAGAACGATGTTGAGGGTTTTCTTCTCTTCCTGACCCATGGTCTCGAAGATGTTTTCCAGCTTGCCGGCGTGAGCACGGGCCAGCTTGACCTCGCGATACTTGCCTTGACGGAACAGGGCAACTTCACGGGCTTTCTTCTCGTCGGCAACCACGGACAGCTCGTCACCGGCTTCCGGAGTACCGTCCAGGCCGAGGATTTCGACCGGGATCGACGGGCCGGCTTCCTTCACAGGCTTGCCGTTCTCGTCGAGCATGGCGCGTACGCGGCCATAGTTGGAACCGCACAGGACCATGTCGCCCTGACGCAGGGTACCGTCCTGAACCAGGATGGTCGCCACCGGGCCACGGCCCTTGTCCAGGCGCGATTCGACGACCACGCCACGACCTGGGGCGGTCGGGGTAGCGGTCAGCTCGAGGATCTCGGCCTGCAGCAGAACGGCTTCGAGCAGCTCGTCGACACCGGTACCCATCTTCGCCGAAACCTTGACGAACGGCGTGTCACCACCCCAGTCCTCAGAGGTAACGCCTTCGACGGACAGCTCGTTACGGATGCGATCGAGGTCAGCACCTGGCTTGTCGATCTTGTTCACCGCAACGACCAGCGGAACACCGGCTGCCTTGGCATGCTGAACGGCTTCGCGGGTTTGTGGCATCACACCGTCGTCCGCCGCCACCACCAGGATGACGATGTCGGTCGCCTTGGCACCACGGGCACGCATCTGGGTAAACGCAGCGTGACCTGGGGTATCGAGGAAGGTGACCATGCCGCGGTCGGTTTCCACGTGGTAGGCACCGATGTGCTGGGTAATACCACCGGCTTCGCCAGCGGCAACCTTGGCACGACGGATGTAGTCGAGCAGCGAGGTCTTACCATGGTCAACGTGACCCATGACGGTAACCACCGGCGCACGCGACTCGGTCTGGCCTTCGAACTTCAGCGATTCGGCCAGGGAGTCTTCCAGGGCGGTATCGCTGACCAGCGTGACCTTGTGGCCCAGCTCTTCTGCGATCAGCTGAGCGGTTTCCTGGTCGAGCACCTGGTTGATGGTGACCGGGGTACCCATCTTGAACATGAACTTGACCACTTCAGCGCCCTTGACGGACATCTGGTTAGCCAGCTCGGAGACCGTGATGGTCTCGCCGATGGTCACGTCACGGATGACGGGGCCGGTCGGGTTCTGGAAGCCGTGCTGATTACGCTTTTTCAGCTTGCTCTTGCCACCGCGGCCACGACGAGCGCCATCGCTCTCTTCGTCGGTAGTGCGCGGAGCCGCACGTGGAGTCGGCGCTTTTTCCTTCTCCTTGACCTTGACCTTGATCGACACACGAGGTGCTTCGCCACGACGACGGTCGTCATCACGGGTACGGCTTTCGTTGCGACGGGTCTCGTCTTTCTTGCGCTCTGCAGCGCGGGCTGCGGCGTCTTCAGAGGCCGGGGCGTCTGCGACTACCGGGGCCGGAGCAGCGGCAGGCGCCGGCTCTGGCTTGGCGGCAGGTGCAGGAGCGGCGGCTGCGGAGCCGGCCGCCTGACGGCGAGCCTGCTCTTCGTTGCGCTGGCGAACTTCGGCCTCGACCTTGTCGCGAGCGGCATTTTCAGCCGCGCGGCGCTCATCTTGCTCACGCTTCTGCTCAGCCTGGATTTCTTCAGGGCTGCGCTGAACGAAAACTTTCTTCTTGCGTACTTCTACGCTGATGCTTTTGCTACCGGCGACACGCAGGGTGCTGGTGGTTTTGCGCTGCAAGGTAATCTTGCGCGGCTCTTCCGCCTTGCTCTTGTGGCTGCTTTTCAAATGAGTCAGCAGGGTCTGCTTCTCATTGTCGGTCACTACCTGACCGGCGTCGGTGTGCGGCAGACCTGCCTCACGCATCTGCTGCAGCAGGCGCTCTACCGGTGCCTCGACCTCTTGGGCCAGTTCTTTCACCGTGACTTGCGTCATGCACTTCTCTCCTCAGGCCGCGCCTAATTACTCGAACCAGTGGGCTCGGGCGGCCATGATCAACTTGCCGGCACGCTCTTCGTCGATGCCGTCGATGTCGAGCAGATCGTCGATCGACTGCTCGGCCAGGTCTTCGCGGTTAACCACGCCGCGCACCGCCAGTTCAGCCGCCAGGTCTTTGTCCATGCCCTCAAGGGAGAGCAGGTCTTCGGCCGGGTGGGCGTCTGCCAGTTTTTCTTCGGTAGCGATGGCCTTGGTCAACAAACGGTCCTTGGCTCGAGCGCGGAGCTCATTGACGATATCTTCGTCAAAGCCATCGATGTTGAGCATTTCTTCCAACGGTACGTAGGCAATTTCTTCAAGGCTGGTGAAGCCTTCGTCGACCAGCACTTGGGCCAGCTCCTCGTCGACTTCCAGTTCCTCGATGAAATTGCGCAGGATGTCACCGGTTTCGGCCTGTTGCTTGGCCTGGATGTCCTTTTCGGTCATCACGTTCAGGGTCCAGCCGGTCAACTGACTGGCCAGGCGAACGTTCTGACCGCCACGGCCAATGGCCTGGGCCAGGTTGTCCTCGGCGACGGCGATGTCCATGGCATGGGCATCTTCATCAACGATGATCGCCGCGACTTCAGCCGGCGACATGGCGTTGATGACGAACTGCGCCGGGTTATCGTCCCAAAGGACGATATCCACACGCTCACCACCCAACTCCCCGGATACGGCCTGGACGCGCGAACCACGCATGCCGATGCAGGCACCTTGCGGATCGATACGCTTGTCCTTGGAGCGGACGGCAATCTTGGCTCGCGAACCCGGATCACGGGAAGCAGCCATGACTTCAATGAGGCCCTCGGCAATTTCCGGCACTTCAATGCGGAAAAGCTCGATCAGCATCTGCGGCGCAGTGCGCGACAGGATCAGCTGTGGGCCACGGTTTTCAGTGCGAATTTCCTTGAGCAGCGCACGCAGGCGCACGCCAACACGGAAGGTTTCGCGCGGAATGATGTCTTCGCGGGCCAGCAAGGCCTCTGCGTTGTTGCCCAGGTCAACGATGACGTTGTCGCGGGTAACCTTTTTTACGGTACCGGAGATGATCTCGCCAACGCGCTCACGGTAGGCATCGACCACCTGGGCACGCTCGGCCTCACGGACCTTCTGCACGATGACCTGCTTGGCGGTCTGGGCGGCAATACGACCGAACTCGATGGACTCGATCTTCTCTTCGATCACGTCACCGACCTTGGCTTCAGGGTGGGTGTCCTTGATCTTGTCCAGCCAGGTCTCGATCGCCGGATCATCAAGATCGGCTTCGTCGACCACGGTCCAGCGACGGAAAGTCTCGTAGCTACCCGTGTGGCGGTTGATTTCCACACGTAGGTCGACTTCGTCTTCAAAACGTTTTTTGGTTGCAGTGGCCAGGGCCACTTCCAGCGCTTCGAAAATGACGCCGGGCGGTACACCTTTTTCGTTGGATACCGATTCAACAACCAGCAGTACTTCTTTGCTCATCGTACGCCTCGCCTTGCGCAAGCCATTGGGCCCGGATAGTCCGCCGGGCCCGGCACGTCTCAGTCAAAACTGGGAATAATATTGGCCTTGTCGATCGAGTCGATCGGTAACAGGAACTCCTGGTTGTCCACCTGGACCACCACATCCTGCTCCTCCACACCGCGGAGAAGGCCCTGGAAGTTACGACGACCCTCGAAGGGTGAGCGCAGCTTGATCTTCACTTGTTCGCCGGCATGCGAGGCAAACTGTTCCAGCGTGAACAGTGGGCGATCCATGCCTGGAGAAGACACCTCGAGGGTGTACTCACTGCTGATTGGATCTTCTACATCGAGGATTGCGCTGGCCTGACGGCTGACTGCTTCGCAGTCGTCCACCAGAATACCGCCTTCCTTGTCGATGTAGATGCGCAGTACCGAATGCTTACCCTGGGAAACGTATTCGATCCCCCAGCACTGATAGCCCAGACCCTCGACAACCGGGGCCAACAAGGCCTGCAACTGTTCTAGCTTGCTCGACACCTGAACCCCCTCGTGCATGCTGTGCAAATAAAAAATGGGCGAAGCGCCCATCCCTGAAAGCGCCGTAGGACAACGACGCCGAAACTGTTCGGTTAGCAAAAAGCCCCTGAAAAGGGGCTCCGCTGAAGCTGGTTGCGGGGGCTGGATTTGAACCAACGACCTTCGGGTTATGAGCCCGACGAGCTACCAAGCTGCTCCACCCCGCGACAAAGCTGGGGCAAAAGTATAAGACCGAACCCTGTTGAGGGTCAAATCCAAACATTCACCTACAAGAAAGCCCGCTAAAGCGGGCTCTCAAGCTTTAATTGGTACCGAGAAGGGGACTCGAACCCCTACACCCTATGGGCACAACCACCTCAAGGTTGCGTGTCTACCAATTCCACCACCTCGGCAATACTACTACTTGAAACCCGTTACTTCTGCTCTTGAGCCGGAGGAGGTACATCACCCGTATTATTGGTGGTTTCGCTCTTCTGCTGTTGGAGCACCGGTACATCATCATTAACTGCCGGTTTCTGCGGCTCTTTCACTTCTAGCACTGCTGGATCTGGAAGACCTGCTTGGCTAAGCTGGTGAGCTTGTTGCTTCGCGAAGTATCCTAACCCAAGTGCTGTCAAAAAGAAAGTGGCAGCGAGTACAGCAGTTAATTTACTTAGGAACGTTGCAGAGCCTTGGCTCCCGAACACGGTGTTTGAGGCACCCGCGCCGAAAGATGCACCTGCTTCAGCACCTTTACCCTGTTGCAACAGAACCAGCACTACAAGCGACAGCGCTGCCAACAGATGAAAAACAACGATGACTGTTTCCAGCATTTGTTCAGTTTCCTGCGGCGCGACAAATTGCACCGAATTCGTCTGCGTTCAGGGAAGCCCCACCAATGAGCCCCCCATCGATATCCGGCATGCCGAACAGTTCGGCCGCATTGGCCGCCTTCACGCTGCCGCCGTATAGCAACTGCACCTTCGCAGCCACTTCAGCATCTTCTGCCGCCAACTGGCTGCGGATGGCTGCGTGCACATCCTGAGCCTGCTGCGGCGTGGCCGTAAGGCCTGTACCGATGGCCCATACAGGCTCATAGGCAATTACTGCATCGGCAAAAGCCTTAACACCGAATGCTTCGATGATACTGCTTAGTTGACGCCCGACAACTTCGAGCGTTTTGCCAGCTTCGCGCTCTTCAAGGGTTTCCCCTATGCAAAGCACTGGTTTCAAGCCTTTGGCCTGGGCCGCTGCAAACTTGCGATTGAGCACTTCGTCGGTTTCACCAATGATCTGGCGACGTTCCGAATGACCAATCAACACCAACTTGCAACCTGCTTCAACCAGCTGCTCGGGAGCAACTTCCCCGGTCAGCGCACCCTGTTCGGGTTGTACAGCAGAATTCTGTGCGCCGACAGTAATTTCTTTGCCTGCCAGCCCATCGATCACTTGATTGATGAACAAGGCCGGTGGAAATACGGCGACTTCCACTCCGCTCGGCAAGGCGAGATTGCTCAAGCCTTTGGTCAGCTCAGCGACGCTAGCGCGGGTACCGTGCATCTTCCAGTTACCAGCTACCATAGGGCGACGCATGCTTTACCTCGTCGGTCAAAGTGGGCGCAGATCTTACCCAACCAGATCTGCGCTGGCAAGCGCCTTCAGACACAAACTTCGCTGACCAGTTTGGCCAGCGCTTCAGCATGGGCCCGCACCTGGCTTTCGTCTTCGCCCTCAACCATGACCCGCACCAACGGCTCGGTACCGGACTTGCGCAACAGCACACGACCACGCCCCGCCAGCGCCTCGGTAACCTTGGCACTGGCTTCCTTGACGGCGGGATGCTCCAGCGGGTCGACCTTGCTGGCGCCAAAGCGCACATTGATCAGCACCTGCGGACACTTGCGCAGTGCCTGACGGGCCTGAGCCAGGGTTTCGCCACGGCGCTTGAGCGCCATCAGCACCTGCAGCGCGGCAATGATCGCGTCGCCGGTGGTGGTGTGGTTGCAGCACACGACGTGACCGGAGTTTTCACCGCCGACCAGCCATTGACGCTCCAACAGCTCAGCCATGACGTAACGGTCGCCGACCTTGGCCCGCACAAACGGGATGTCCAGGTCCTTGAGCGCCAGCTCCAGGCCCAGGTTACTCATCAGCGTGCCGACCACCCCGCCTTGCAGCTTGCCATGCTCCTGCAGGTCGCGAGCAATGATGAACAGCAGCTCGTCACCGTCGACGATGGCACCCGTGTGGTCGACCATCAGCACGCGATCGCCGTCACCGTCAAAGGCAATGCCGAGATCGGCATGCCCGACCAGTACAGCGGCCTGCAGCGATTCGATGTGTGTCGAGCCGCAACCTTCGTTGATGTTCAGGCCGTCCGGTTGCGCATGCAGCACGGTCACGTCGGCACCCAGCTCACGGAATACGCTGGGCGCAACCTTGTAGGTAGCACCATGGGCGCAGTCGACCACCAGCTTGAGGCCATCGAAGCTGGTGCTGCTCGGCACGCTGCTCTTGCAGAATTCGATGTAGCGGCCGGCGGCATCGTTGATACGCGAAACCTTGCCCAGCTTGCCCGACTCGACAACGGTCATCGGTTGGTCGAGCAGCTCCTCGATCATCAGCTCGACCTCGTCCGGCAGCTTGGTGCCCTGGCCCGAGAAGAACTTGATGCCGTTGTCATCGTGTGGGTTGTGCGAGGCACTGATGACGATGCCGGCTTCTGCGTGGAAGGTGCGCGTGAGGTAAGCGATGGCCGGTGTCGGCATCGGCCCGAGCAGCAGCACATCGGCACCTGCTGCGGACAAGCCGGCTTCGAGTGCGGACTCGAACATGTAGCCGGAGATACGCGTGTCCTTGCCCACCAGCACGCGGCAATGGCCTTGCTTGCGGAAGGCCATGCCGGCCGCCCAGCCGAGCTTCAGCATGAATTCAGGCGTGATCGGGTATTCCCCGACGCGGCCACGAATGCCGTCGGTACCAAAGTATTTTCTGCTCATAGGGACTCCAATATTCTTATTCGGCGTTTTGCACTGCAGCGATCATGCGCACCACATCGACGGTTTCAGCCACGTCATGTACACGAAGGATGCTCGCCCCCTTGGTCATGGCCAACGCCGCCAGCGCAAGGCTGCCGTACAAGCGCTCGCCGACCGGACGTTCCAGCGTCAGGCCGATCATGCTCTTTCGTGAAACGCCCACCAGCAGTGGGCGCCCAAGGCGATAGAGCGCTTCCATGTGCTTGAACAGGCTCAGATTGTGCGCCAGTGTCTTGGCGAAACCGAAGCCCGGGTCAAGGATGATTCTGTCCGCGTCGATGCCCGCTGCTGCGCAGGCAGCCATCCGCTGTTCAAGATAACGCGTGACGTCAGCAGTCACGTCCTGGTAATGCGGATCATCCTGCATGTTACCTGGCTCGCCACGCATGTGCATGAGGCACACCGGCAGACCGGTGTCCGCTGCAGCGTCCAGGGCGCCATCGCGCTCCAGGGCCCGTACGTCGTTGATCAGCCCGGCACCAAGGCGTGCAGCCTCGCGCATGACGGCAGGTGTGGAGGTATCGACCGAAATGACCACATCGAGGCGACTGTTGACGGCCTCGACCATTGGCGCCACACGCTCCAGCTCCTCGGTGACCGACACTGCACGCGCACCTGGGCGCGTGGACTCGCCACCGATGTCGATCAGCGTTGCACCGGCGGCAAGCATGGCCTCGGCATGGCGCAGGGCCTCGTCGCGCTGACTGAAGCGACCGCCATCGGAGAAGGAATCGGGGGTGATATTGAGAATACCCATGACATGGGTATGCGACAAATCAAGAACCCGGTTGCCGCAAGGCAACCGGGTCGGGTACTGCACTGAGCTCATAGATGCCCTTAGTGTTCTGCCGCTGGGCCGCCGATTGGCGATTCCGGACGATCATCCTGGGCAGCAGGCGTGCCCGAGTGCTTGTCGTCGTCCCAATCACGCGGTTCACGTGGTGTGCGCCCAGCCATGATGTCGTCAATCTGATCGGCATCGATGGTTTCATACTTCATCAGCGCTTCGGTCATTGCCTCGAGCTTGTCGCGGTTGTCGATCAGCAACTGCTTGGCAGTGGCATAGCACTGATCGATGATGCTGCGCACCTCGGAGTCGATCAGTTTGGCAGTCTCGCCGGACACACTGGCATGCTGGCTGCCAGCACTACGGCCGAGGAACACCTCGCCCTCTTCCTCTGCATACATCAGCGGGCCGAGCTTCTCGGACAGGCCCCATTTGGTCACCATGTTACGAGCGAGCTGGCTGGCACGCATGATGTCGTTGGACGCGCCGGTGGTCACGCCATCGAAGCCCAAGGTCATCTCCTCGGCGATACGGCCGCCATACAGCGAGCAGATCTGGCTGATCAGCGCACGCTTGGACAGGCTGTAGCGGTCTTCTTCCGGGAGGAACATGGTCACACCCAAGGCACGACCACGCGGGATGATCGAAACCTTGTAGACCGGGTCGTGCTCAGGCACCAGGCGACCGACAATGGCGTGGCCGGCCTCGTGATAGGCGGTGTTTCTCTTTTCCTTTTCGGACATGACCATGGTCTTGCGCTCGGCGCCCATCATGATCTTGTCCTTGGCCAGCTCGAACTCCTTCATTTCGACCAGGCGCTTGTTGGAACGCGCGGCAAACAGCGAAGCCTCGTTGACGAGGTTGGCCAGGTCGGCGCCGGAGAAGCCTGGGGTACCACGTGCGATGACCGCCGGGTTGACGTTCTCGCCGATCGGCACCTTGCGCATGTGCACCTTGAGGATCTGCTCGCGGCCACGGATGTCCGGCAGGCCAACCACCACCTGGCGGTCGAAGCGGCCCGGGCGCAGCAGCGCCGGGTCGAGCACATCCGGACGGTTGGTAGCGGCGATGACGATGATGCCATCGTTCATCTCGAAGCCGTCCATCTCCACCAGCAACTGGTTGAGGGTTTGTTCACGCTCGTCGTGACCGCCGCCCATGCCGGCGCCACGATGGCGACCAACGGCGTCGATTTCGTCGATGAAGATGATGCACGGGGCATGCTTCTTGGCCTGCTCGAACATGTCGCGGACACGGCTGGCACCGACACCCACGAACATTTCCACGAAGTCCGAACCGGAAATGGTGAAGAACGGCACTTTCGCTTCGCCCGCAATGGCCTTGGCCAGCAGGGTCTTACCGGTACCGGGCGGGCCAACCATCAGCACACCGCGCGGGATACGGCCACCCAGACGCTGGAATTTGCCCGGATCGCGCAGAAACTCGACCAGCTCGCCAACCTCTTCCTTGGCCTCGTCGCAGCCGGCAACGTCAGCCAGGGTGGTCTTGACCTGGTCTTCGGACAGCAGGCGCGCCTTGCTCTTGCCGAAGCTCATCGGCCCGCCCTTGCCGCCCGCACCACCTTGCATCTGGCGCATGAAGAACATGAACACGGCAATGATCACCAGGATCGGGAAGCTCGCCACCAGCAACTGCGTCCAGATGCTCTGTTGCTCAGGCTGCTTGCCTTCGACGACCACGTGGTTGTCGACCAGATCGCCGATCAGGCCATTGTCGGTGATGGCCGGGCGCACAGTCTTGAAGTTGTCGCCATCGGTGCGCTTGCCAGTAATGATGTAGCCATCGACGGTCACACGCTCGACCTTGCCATCCTTGACCTGCTGGATGAAGTCGGAGTAGTTGAGGGTCTGCGGCTCGTTAGGGCTGGAGAAGTTGTTCATCACTGTCACCAGGACAGCTGCGATGATCAACCACAGGATCAGATTCTTTGCCATGTCGTTCAATTAGCTACCCTCTGAGGCCGGCGCACGACGCAGCCGTGCCTCGCATGATATTCATCGCCCTAACTTACTACATTACCTACGCAGCCGCAGGCACCGTCTGTAACCCTTTGTGAAAGCTAGACTACACGAAGTTCGGACGATCCTGACGCAGCGGCCGATTGGAATTAACTATCGACCACCCCGCTTCACACCTTTCATTACCCTTTGAAGCCCCTGCCCAACAGGTATTGCTCCCGGGAACGGTCCCGCGACGACGACGGCTTGCGCATTTGCACCTTGTCGAACTTGCTGCGCACGTCCTTCAGGTACACGTCAAAACCTTCGCCCTGGAAAATCTTGATCAGGAAGTCGCCCCCGGGCTTGAGTACACGGGTCGCCAGATCGAGGGCCAACTCGCAGAGGAACATGGCACGCGGAATGTCTACCGCGGGCGTACCACTCATATTGGGGGCCATGTCGGAAATCACAAGGTCTACATGCGAATCGCCGACCGCTTCGAGAATGCGCTGCAGCACTTCGTCCTGGGTGAAGTCCCCCTGAATGAAGGTCACGTCGGCGATCGCGTCCATTTCCAGAATGTCCGAAGCGATCAGCCGACCTTGGCCACCAATCAGACGACTGGTCACCTGGGACCAGCCACCAGGGGCCGCGCCGAGATCGATCACGCTCATGCCTGGGCGGATAAGGCGGTCCTTCTCCTGGATCTCCAGCAGTTTGTAGCTCGCACGCGAGCGATAGCCATCCTTCTGCGCCTGCTTCACAAAAGGGTCGTTGAAATGCTCTCGCAGCCAGTTTGCGCTGCTTTTGGAACGTTGTACCACGGGGCACCTCGATGATATGCGTCGTGATTGACTGGGCGGAGCCGGTGGCCCTCGGGTAAAATGCCGGTCAATTTTACAGAATCAGACGGAAAGGGTCAGATTATGCCGCTCAATAACGAGCAGAAGAAGCAATACAAGTCCATTGGTCATGACCTGAAGCCGGTCCTGATCGTTGCTGGCAACGGTTTGAATGAAGGCGTCATCGCCGAACTGGAGCGCGCGCTGGTCGACCATGAGCTGATCAAGGTCGAGATTCGCTCGGAAGACCGCGAGGAACGCGCCGAAACCATCGCCGAGCTGTGCAAGGCCGGCCGCGCCGAGCTGGTGCAGACCATCGGCAAGAAAGCCCTGATCTACCGCAAGAACCCACAGCCGAACAAGCAGCTGTCCAACATCCACCGTTACAAGTAACGGTAGCTCCGATCAGTGGCGCGGTGAACGCGCCCTGACCGGTACCGGCTGGGCCACCAGCACGATGCCGGAAAAACCCAGCACCAGGAAGCAGAACATCTGCCAGCGCTCACCCACGGAAATACCGTAGCGCAAGGTGTAATACCCCACGCAGGCACCGAAGCCGAGCAACAGCATCTGGCCGCGGAACTGCCGCCACCAGGCAGCCAGGCCGTCCACCCTCGCCAGCACCGCCAGCTGAGTCAACAAGCCAAGCATCGCCACGCCGATCAACCAGCGGTCGATCTGCCCGGCAACATCCTGCACCAGCAGCGGCGCCAGGCCACTGACCTTGAGCGCAGGCACCAGCCCCACATGGAACACCCACAGGCCACCGACCCAGAAAACCTGGGCCAGCTGCCAGAGGATCCCCTCAAGGGATGGCGCCCGCAGGCGCCGGTCAGATGTGCTTGACTTCGACAATCTCGTACTCGACCGTGCCGCTAGGCGTCTTGACGACGACAGTATCACCTTCTTCCTTGCCGATGATGGCACGGGCAATGGGTGCGCCGCTCGACAGCTTGCCCTGCTTCACGTCGGCTTCATCCTCGCCAACGATCTGGTAGGACACCTCTTCATCGGTTTCGGTGTTGGCCAGTACCACAGTGGTACCGAAAATCACCTTGCCGGTGTGAGGGATAGTGGTCACATCGATGACCACCGAGTTCTGCAGACGGCCTTCGATATCTCGGATACGCGCTTCGACCATGCCCTGCTCCTCACGGGCTGCATGATATTCAGCGTTTTCCTTGAGGTCACCCAGCTCACGTGCCTCACCAATGGCCTGACTCAGGCGCGGGCGCTCGGTCTTGCTCAGAAACAGGTGTTCCTCTTCCAGGGCGCGAGCGCCCTGGACGGTCATCGGGTATTTGGTAATGCTCATGCTTTCAGTCCTGCATGCAGATCTTGCAAGCGACGAACGGTCTTTTCCGGACCGAATTTCAGCGCTTCGCAGATGGCTTCACCAGCCGCAATGGTAGTGGTGCAGTAGATCTTGTGCTGCAACGCATTGCGACGAATCGAGTAGGAGTCGGCGATCGACTGGCGACCTTCGGTGGTATTGATGATCAGCGACACTTCGTCGTTCTTGATCATGTCGACCACGTGTGGGCGACCTTCGGTCACTTTGTTCACACGGCGCACTTTCAGGCCAGCCGCCTCGATAACCTTGGCGGTCCCGGCAGTGGCAACCACTTCGAAGCCCAGGGCGATCAGGTCGCGGGCAACGCCAGCCACTTGTGGCTTGTCGTCGTCACGCACGCTGATGAACGCAGTACCACCGGTCGGCAGCACTTCGCTTGCACCCATCTGGGCCTTGGCGAAGGCTTCACCGAAGCTGTCACCGACACCCATCACTTCACCGGTCGATTTCATCTCAGGGCCGAGGATCGGGTCAACCCCTGGGAACTTGGCGAACGGGAAGACGGCTTCCTTGACGCTGTAGAAGTTCGGGATGATTTCCTGGGTGAAGCCCAGCTCTTTCAAGGTTTTACCCGCCATGACACGGGCTGCGATCATCGCCAGGGACGTGCCGATGCACTTGGACACGAACGGTACGGTACGCGAGGCACGCGGGTTGACTTCGATCACGTAGATCTTGTCGCCCTGCAGGGCCAGCTGCACGTTCATCAGGCCGACCACGCCCAGCTCCAGGGCCATTTTCTTGACCTGAACGCGGACTTCGTCCTGCACTTCCTTGCTCAGCGAGTAAGGTGGCAGCGAGCACGCCGAGTCACCGGAGTGAACACCGGCCTGTTCGATGTGCTGCATGATTGCGCCGATGACCACGTCGGTGCCGTCGCACACCGCATCCACGTCCATCTCGATGGCGCAGTTGAGGAAGTGGTCGAGCAGTACCGGGCTGTCGTTCGACACTTGTACTGCTTCACGCAGGTAGCGCTTGAGCTCGTCCAGTTCGTAGACGATCTCCATGGCACGGCCGCCCAGTACGTAGGACGGACGCACGACCAGCGGATAGCCGATGCTGCCCGCAGCACGGATGGCTTCTTCTTCGCTGCGCACGGTAGCGTTTGGCGGCTGCAGCAGGCTCAGGCGCTGAACCATCTGCTGGAAGCGCTCACGGTCTTCGGCGCGGTCGATGGCGTCAGGGCTGGTACCGATGATCGGCACGCCAGCTTCTTCCAGAGCGCGGGCCAGCTTCAGCGGGGTCTGGCCGCCGTAGTGAACGATCACGCCCTTCGGCTTCTCGACGCGGCAGACTTCCAGCACGTCTTCCAGGGTCAGCGGCTCGAAGTACAGGCGGTCGGAAGTGTCGTAGTCGGTGGAGACGGTTTCCGGGTTGCAGTTGACCATGATGGTCTCGTAACCGTCTTCACGCAGCGCCAGGGCTGCGTGTACACAGCAGTAGTCGAACTCGATACCCTGGCCGATACGGTTAGGGCCGCCACCCAGGATCATGATCTTGTCGCGGGTCGACGGGTTGGCCTCGCACTCTTCCTCGTAGGTGGAGTACAGGTAGGCGGTGTCGGTGGCGAACTCGGCGGCGCAGGTGTCGACGCGCTTGTACACCGGGAACACTTCCAGCTTGTGGCGGTGGCGACGCAGGTTCTTGTCGGTGATACCCAGCAGTACTGCCAGACGCTGGTCCGAGAAGCCCTTGCGCTTGAGGCGCAGCATGTAGTCCTTGTCGATCGACGACAAAGCCAGGGTCTTGACCTTCTCCTCTTCCTTGATCAGGTCTTCCATCTGCACCAGGAACCACATGTCGATGCCGGTCAGATTGAAGATTTCTTCGCAGGTCATGCCCGAACGCATGGCGTCAGCCACGTACCAGATACGCTCGGCACCCGGCACGGTCAGTTCGCGCTTGAGGATGCTGGCGGCTTCCGGGCTGGCCAGGTCGACTTTCGGGTCGAGGCCGCAGGCGCCGACTTCCAGACCGCGCAGGGCTTTCTGCAGGGATTCCTGGAAAGTACGGCCGATGGCCATGACTTCACCCACAGATTTCATCTGGGTGGTCAGGCGGGCGTCGGCTTTCGGGAATTTCTCGAAGGCGAAGCGTGGCAGCTTGGTGACGACATAGTCGATCGACGGCTCGAAGGACGCCGGGGTGCGACCGCCAGTGATATCGTTCTGCAGCTCGTCGAGGGTGTAACCAATGGCCAGCTTGGCGGCGATCTTGGCGATCGGGAAGCCGGTGGCCTTGGAGGCCAGGGCGGACGAACGCGATACGCGCGGGTTCATCTCGATGACGACCATGCGGCCGGTGTTCGGGCAAATGCCGAACTGGACGTTGGAACCGCCGGTTTCCACACCGATTTCACGCAGCACCGCCAGCGAGGCGTTGCGCATGATCTGGTATTCCTTGTCGGTCAGGGTCTGTGCCGGGGCAACAGTGATCGAGTCACCGGTGTGCACACCCATCGGGTCGAAGTTCTCGATCGAGCAGACGATGATGCAGTTGTCCTTTTTGTCGCGGACCACTTCCATCTCGTACTCTTTCCAGCCGATCAGCGACTCGTCGATCAGCAGCTCTTTGGTCGGCGACAGGTCCAGACCGCGGGTGCAGATTTCTTCGAACTCTTCACGGTTGTACGCGATACCGCCGCCGGTGCCGCCCATGGTGAACGACGGGCGAATGATGCATGGGAAGCCAAGCTTCTCGAGGACCGCATTGGCCTCTTCCATGCTGTGGGCGATACCGGAGCGCGGGCATTCCAGGCCGATGTCCTTCATCGCCTTGTCGAAGCGCGAGCGGTCTTCAGCCTTGTCGATGGTGTCGGCGTTGGCACCGATCATCTCTACGCCGAACTTCTCCAGAACGCCGTGGCGCTCCAGGTCCAGGGCGCAGTTCAGTGCGGTCTGGCCACCCATGGTCGGCAAAACGGCGTCCGGGCGCTCTTTTTCGATGATCTTGGCCACCGACTGCCACTTGATCGGCTCGATGTAGGTGGCGTCGGCCATGGCCGGGTCGGTCATGATGGTGGCTGGGTTGGAGTTCACCAGGATGACGCGGAAACCTTCCTCGCGCAGGGCTTTACAGGCCTGGGCGCCGGAGTAGTCGAATTCGCAGGCCTGGCCGATCACGATCGGGCCAGCGCCGAGAATCAGGATGCTTTTGATGTCTGTACGTTTTGGCATGGTGGTCACTCAAATCCGGGGTCAGTCGGCAAGCCGCTTTGAACAATCTGGGTCAGGCGCTTCCGGGCGCGGCAGATGCCGGCCCGGGGCCTTGAAGCAGGATGCTCAGCGGCGCTTGGCCATGGCATCGGTGAAACGATCGAACAGAGGCGCGACGTCGGTCGGGCCTGGGCTCGCTTCAGGGTGGCCCTGGAAGCTGAACGCGCTCTTGTCGGTACGCTCGATACCCTGCAGGGTGCCGTCGAACAGCGACTTGTGAATGGCGCGAACGTTACCCGGCAGGGTCGCTTCGTCAACGGCAAAACCGTGGTTCTGGCTGGTGATCATGACCACGCCGGTATCCAGGTCCTGGACCGGGTGGTTGGCACCGTGGTGGCCGTGGCCCATTTTCACGGTCTTGGCGCCGGAAGCCAGGGCCAGCAGCTGGTGGCCGAGGCAGATGCCGAATACCGGAATCTCGGTTTCGAGGATTTCCTTGATCGCCTGGATCGCGTAGTCGCACGGCTCGGGGTCACCAGGGCCGTTGGACAGGAACACGCCGTCCGGGTTGAGTGCCAGCACTTCGCTGGCCGGGGTCTGGGCTGGCACCACGGTCACGCGGCAGCCACGGGCTACCAGCATGCGCAGGATATTCAGCTTGACGCCGTAGTCGAAGGCAACCACGTGGTACGGCAGGTCGGCAGCGTCGATGGTCGGGTGGCTGTCGGTTTTCAGCTCCCACACACTGGAGCGCCACTCGTAACGCTCCTTGGTGGAGACGACCTTGGCCAGGTCCATGCCCTTCAAGCCCGGGAAGCCGCGGGCAGCAGCGATGGCGGCTTCTTCGCTGATGTTGTCACCCGCCAGAATGCAGCCGTTCTGGGCGCCCTTTTCACGCAGGATACGGGTCAGGCGACGAGTGTCGATGCCGGCGATGGCGACGACGTTGTTGGCCTTGAGGTACTCAGGCAGCGACTGGGTGTTGCGCCAGTTGCTGGCCAGCAGCGGCAGGTCACGGATGACCAGGCCAGCGGACCAGACGCGGTTCGACTCGGCGTCTTCCGGGGTAGTGCCGGTGTTGCCGATGTGCGGGTAGGTCAGGGTAACGATTTGCTGCGCGTAGGAAGGGTCTGTAAGGATTTCCTGGTAGCCGGTCATAGCGGTGTTGAATACCACCTCACCAACGGTCTGACCGTCGGCACCGATGGCTTCACCGCGGAAAATACTGCCGTCGGCAAGGGCGAGTATGGCTGGCTTTGTCAAGAAGACCTCCCGTAAATCAAGCATGAAAGGGCGATCGCAGGTTGCAAAAAAGCGGAGTGACGTATGGACACGTCACCCCGCTTTCATGTGCTGAATTCAATTCGCTGCGCGCTTTTAGTGGACACACTAAAGCTGTAGCTTACAGAAAAGTGTGTTTTCGGTCTACCGCGGATGTGCCTCTAAAACACATCAATGCGACAGACTGACATCTGTGTTGGCTTCTTCGCGGGCTCGCCCGCTCCCACAGGCCCACCACAAGCCACAAGACCCGCGCAATACCTGTGGGAGCGGGCAAGCCCGCGAAGCAGCCAGCACCGCCAGAACGGCTTAACGCAGCTCGAGCACATCCTGCATGTCGTACAGCCCCGGCTCGCGCCCATCCAGCCACAGCGCCGCACGCACGGCACCCTTGGCGAAGGTCATGCGGCTGGAGGCCTTGTGGGTGATTTCCAGGCGCTCGCCTTCGGCAGCGAACAGTACGGTGTGATCGCCCACCACATCGCCGGCACGCACGGTAGCGAAACCGATGGTTTTGCGATCCCGCGCGCCGGTCTGCCCTTCACGGCCATACACGGCCACTTCCTGCAGATCACGACCCAGCGCATTGGCAACCACTTCACCCATGCGCAGTGCAGTGCCCGACGGGGCATCGACCTTGTGCCGATGGTGCGCCTCGATGATTTCGATATCGACATCATCACCCAGCACCCGCGCAGCCATATCCAGCAGCTTCAGGCTAAGGTTGACACCCACGCTGAAGTTGGCAGCGAACACGATTGGAATGTCCTTGCCAGCCTCAGCCAACAGCTGCTTCTCTTCGACTGTAAAACCGGTCGTGCCGATGATCATCGCCTTGCCGTGCTTGCGGCAGAACGCCAGGTTTTTCAGGGTCACCGAGGGGTGAGTGAAATCGATCAGCACATCGAACTCGTCGGCAACCTTGGCCAGGTCGTCGGACAACAGCACGCCAATTCGGCCAAGTGCCGCCAGCTCTCCGGCATCAGCCCCGACCAACGAGCTGTCAGGGCGATCGATCGCCGCGGTCAGCCCCGCGCCCGGGGTTTGTTGCACAGCTTCGATGAGTGTTTTGCCCATCCGCCCCGCCGCGCCCATCACTGCAATACGTCGCATAACCTGTTCCTTGTCAGAGATCGCCGAAGAAGCGCTTCACACCATCGAACCAGCCGCTGGCCTTGGGCGAGTGGGAACTGTCGCCTTCCAGCGAATCACGCAGCTCTTCGAGCAGCTCGCGCTGGCGACGGCTGAGGTTGACCGGGGTTTCTACGGCCACACGGCACAGCAGGTCACCCGCACCACCGCCACGCACCGGGGCAACACCCTTGCCACGCAGACGGAACTGCTTACCGGTCTGGGTGCCTTCCGGAATCCTCAGCTTCACGCGACCATCCAGGGTCGGCACTTCCAGTTCGCCGCCCAGGGCAGCATCGGTGTAGCTGATCGGCACTTCACAGTACAGGTGCTTGCCATCACGCTGGAAGATTTCGTGCTCACGCACGCTGATCACCACGTACAGGTCGCCAGTCGGGCCACCATGAGTACCCGCCTCGCCCTCACCCGACAGACGGATGCGGTCGCCAGTATCGACACCTGCTGGCACCTTGACCGACAGCGTCTTGTACTCCTCGACACGCCCCTCACCGTGACACGAATTGCACGGGTCGGTAATGATCTTGCCTTGGCCATGGCAGCGCGGGCAGGTCTGCTGCACCGAGAAGAAGCCTTGCTGCATGCGTACCTGACCGATGCCACCGCAAGTCGGGCAGGTCGACGGGGTCGAACCCTTCTTGGCACCGGAACCGTCGCAAGGCTGGCAGTTGACCAGGGTAGGCACGCGGATGCTGACCGTAGTGCCACGCACCGCTTCTTCCAGGTTCAGCTCCAGGGTGTAGCGCAGGTCGCTGCCGCGCTGGGCACCGCCTCGACCACCGCCGCGGCCGCCGCCACCGAAGAAGTCGCTGAACACATCACCGAAGATGTCGGAGAAGTTGGCACCACCAAAGCCAGCACCACCGCCACCCATGCTTGGGTCGACACCCGCATGGCCATACTGGTCGAAGGCCGCACGCTTGCTCGCGTCCGACAGCACTTCGTAGGCCTCGTTGGCCTCCTTGAACTTGTCTTCCGATTCTTTATCGCCCGGGTTGCGGTCCGGGTGATACTTCATCGCCAAACGGCGGTAAGCCTTCTTGAGGTCCGATTCAGTGGCGCCGCGCTCGACACCCAGGACCTCATAATAATCACGCTTGGACATAGGTCATTTGCACCTTGTTGGGCGTCTGGCATCTGCGCCACGCCATCAGCACCCGCCCGCTCCCCATAAGAGCCGCTGACAGATGCTGTAAAAATTCTCGAATTCCAGATACGCCAACGCGGGAGCAAGCCCCCGCGCGGCGACATCCTACCAGCTCACCGACAAACGACGGTGAACTGGCCGACAACATGCAGGGATTACTGCTTGTTGCTGTCTTTCACTTCTTCGAACTCGGCGTCAACCACGTCATCGTGCTTGGCTTCCGGCTCGGCCTGCTGCGCGCCACCCTGAGGCTGTTCAGCCGACTGCTCGGCGTACATCTTCTGGGCAACCGGGGCAGAGACCTTGGACAGCTCTTCTACCTTGGCGTCGATGGCAGCCTTGTCGTCGCCTTTGACAGCGGCTTCCAGGGCAACAACGGCGGCCTCGATGGCGGTTTTCTCTTCAGCGGTAACCTTGTCACCTGCGTCAGCGACCATCTTGCGGGTCGAGTGCACCAGCGCGTCACCCTGGTTACGGGCAGCAGCCAGCTCTTCGAACTTGCGGTCTTCCTCGGCGTTGGCCTCGGCGTCACGCACCATGCGCTCGATCTCTTCGTCCGACAGGCCGGAGTTGGCCTTGATCACGATCGACTGAGTCTTGCCGGTAGCCTTGTCTTTCGCGCCTACGTGCAGGATGCCGTTGGCGTCGATGTCGAAGGTCACTTCGATTTGCGGCACGCCACGTGGTGCTGGCGGAATGTCAGCCAGGTCGAACTTGCCCAGCGACTTGTTCTGCGCAGCCTGCTTACGCTCACCCTGCAGCACGTGAATGGTCACGGCGCCCTGGTTGTCGTCGGCAGTCGAGAACACCTGCGACTTCTTGGTCGGGATGGTGGTGTTCTTCTCGATCAGCGCGGTCATCACGCCGCCCATGGTTTCGATACCCAGGGTCAGCGGGCTGACGTCCAGCAGCAGTACGTCTTTCACGTCACCGGCCAGTACCGCACCCTGGATGGCAGCGCCCATGGCAACCGCTTCGTCCGGGTTCACGTCCTTGCGCGCTTCCTTACCGAAGAAGTCGGCCACTTCTTTCTGCACCAGCGGCATGCGGGTCTGACCGCCGACCAGGATCACGTCGTCGATCTTGCTGGCGTCGATGCCGGCGTCTTTCAGGGCGATGCGGCAAGGCTCGATGGTACGCTTGACCAGGTCTTCGACCAGCGACTCCAGCTTGGCGCGGGAGATCTTCACGTTCAGGTGCTTAGGACCGGTGGCATCTGCAGTGATGTACGGCAGGTTGACGTCGGTCGACTGAGCGGACGACAGCTCGATCTTGGCTTTTTCTGCGGCTTCTTTCAGGCGCTGCAGGGCCAGAGGATCGTTCTTCAGGTCCATGCCCGACTCTTTCTTGAACTCGTCGACAAGGTAGTCGATCAGGCGCATGTCGAAGTCTTCGCCACCCAGGAAGGTGTCGCCGTTGGTAGCCAGTACTTCGAACTGGTGCTCACCGTCGACTTCGGCGATTTCGATGACCGAAACGTCGAAGGTACCACCACCCAGGTCATAAACGATGACGGTGTGGTCGCCCTTGGCCTTGTCCATGCCGTAAGCCAGTGCAGCGGCAGTCGGTTCGTTGATGATGCGTTTTACGTCCAGGCCAGCGATACGGCCGGCGTCTTTGGTCGCCTGACGCTGGCTGTCGTTGAAGTAGGCCGGAACGGTGATGACCGCTTCGGTGACTGGCTCGCCGAGGTAGTCTTCGGCGGTCTTCTTCATTTTTTTCAGGACTTCGGCGCTGATCTGCGGCGGAGCCATTTCCTTGCCAGCAGCCTCGACCCAGGCGTCACCGTTGTTTGCCTTGACGATCTTGTACGGCACCAGCTTGATGTCTTTCTGCACGACATCTTCTTCGAAGCGGCGGCCAATCAGGCGCTTCACTGCGAACAGGGTGTTGTGCGGGTTGGTGACGGCCTGGCGCTTGGCCGACTGGCCAACCAGGATTTCGCCATCGTTGGCGTAGGCCACGATCGAAGGGGTAGTACGCGCACCTTCGGCGTTTTCGATGACTTTGACGTTACCGTTTTCCAGAATGGAGACGCACGAGTTGGTGGTCCCCAGGTCGATACCGATGATTTTACCCATGTTAACTCTCCCGAAACTTGAATTTGGTAGCAGCGACTACTTTGGCCAACTGCGGTAATACTTGAAGGCTTGACACCTAGATGGGGATGCCCGGAAGGATTTCAAGCCTTTTCATTGATCGAGGGTTGCGCCGCGCTCGGCGCCTTGCTGACCACCACCATGGCGGGGCGCAGCAAGCGGCCGTTCAGCAGGTAACCCTTCTGGAACACGTTCAGCACGCTGTTTGGCTCGACCTCGGCGTTTTCCTGCATGGCCATGGCCTGGTGGTGCTCAGGGTTGAACGGCTGGCCGTGCGGGTCGACCGCTTCAAGGTTGTAGCGCTTGAGCGTGTCCTGGAACATCTTCAGGGTCAGCTCGACACCCTCGCGGATCTGCTTGACGTGCTCATCGTCGGCACTGGAGTGAGCCAGGGCCAGCTCCAGGCTGTCGATCACCGGCAGCAAGTCGCTGGAGAACTTCTCCAGGGCGAACTTGTGGGCTTTTTCCACGTCCTGCTCGGCACGACGGCGTACGTTCTGCAGGTCGGCAACGGCGCGCAGCGCCTGGTCCTTGGCTGCGGCCAGCTGTTCCTCGAGCTCCAGAACACGGGTATCAGCTGCATTGCCTGCACCGGTTTCTTCCACGTTAAGGTCTTTCTCGTTCAGCTGCTCATCAGCCATGGGGTCTCTCCTGCGCAATTTTGTGGACTGCGAGCCAGGCTCGCCTTGGATGTCGGCTATATGGGGCCGGAAAAACCAGGTTCAAGGGGCAAGGTGGTTTTCAAGGCTACAACAGAATCTGCGAAGGGGCATTGGCAGGCCTGAAAAAACTACTGTATAAATAAACAGACCTGACTTCCGGGAGCCGCCCCCATGCTGGTGCACCTGTCCATTCACAACTACGCCATCGTCGAGCACCTCGACCTCGAAATCGCCCGTGGCATGTCCGTCATCACCGGCGAGACCGGTGCCGGCAAATCGATCATGCTCGACGCCCTCGGCCTTGCCCTGGGCGACCGTGCCGACAGCGGCGTGGTGCGCCCCGGCACCGACAAGGCGGACATCCTGGCCACCTTCGACCTGGTGGACATTCCCGAAGCGCATACCTGGCTGGCCGAGCGCGACCTGGACAACGAAGGCCTGTGCATCTTGCGCCGGGTGATCACCGCCGAAGGCCGCAGCCGCGGCTACATCAACGGCACGCCCTGCCCGCTCGGCGATCTCAAGGCGCTGGGCGAGCTACTGATCGATATCCACAGCCAGCACGAGCACCAGTCACTGCTCAAGACCGACACCCACCGCCGCCTGCTTGACGAATATGCCGGCGCCGTCGACCTGGCCCGCCAGGTCCAGCTTGCAGCCAAGCGCTGGAACCAGACCCGCCTGGAGCTGGAGCGCCTGTCCAACTCGGGCGACGAGCAGCGCGCCCGCCACCAGTTGCTCAGTTACCAACTGGAAGAACTGGACAACCTCGGCCTGGGCGAGCACGAACTGGAGCAGCTGGAACAGGAGCACAAGAACCTGACCAGCGCCGAAGCCCTGTTCGGCATCTGCCGCCAGGTTATCGACCAATGCAGCGAGAGCGATTCGGGCAATGTGCTCAGCGCCCTCACCTCCAGCCTCAACCGCCTGGGTGCCGCCACCAACTCGCCCAAGGCGCTGAGCGAAGCGGCCAACCTGATTGCCAGCGCGCAGATTCAGGTTGAAGAAGCCGTGGGCGAGCTCAACCGCTTCCTCGACAACTTCGACGCCGACCCGATGCGCCTGCAAGCCCTGGAAGAGCGCCTGGACACCATCTATACCCTGGCGCGCAAACACCGGGTGCACCCCACCGAACTGCCCCACCTGCAACAGCAATTGATGGAAGAGCTGGAAGGCCTTAATGCCAGCGACGAGTCGATCGAGCGGCTGGGCGAAGAGCTTGGCGCCTTTGCCCAGCACTATAAAGAGAAAGCCCGTGAGCTAAGCGGCCTGCGCCAGCAAGCGGCGCAGCAGCTGGCGGGCGCGGTGGAGCAGGAAATCCAGCGTCTGGGCATGCCTGGCGGTCGCTTCTGCATAGAGCTGACACCCAACGAAGGCACAGACCTGTCACCCCATGGCCTGGAGCAGATCGAACTGCTGGTCAGTGCCAACCCGGGCCAGCCCCTCAAGGGCCTGGCGAAGGTGGCATCGGGTGGCGAACTGTCGCGTATCAGCCTGGCGATCCAGGTCATTACCGCGCAGACCTCGCGCATTCCTACCCTGGTGTTCGACGAAGTCGACGTGGGTATTGGCGGGCCCACGGCAGAAATCGTCGGCCAATTGCTGCGGCGCCTGGGCGAGCGCGGCCAGGTACTGACCGTGACCCACCTGCCGCAGGTGGCGGCGCAGGGGCATCACCATTTGTTCGTGCACAAGGTGCGCAACAGCGACACCACCCACACCGCCGTGGCTAGCCTTGGCAAGCGTGAGCGCGTGGAAGAAGTGGCGCGGATGCTCGGCGGCATCGACCTGACCAAGGAGTCCCTGGCCCACGCACGCAAGATGGTGGTGAGCGGCAAGGCCTGAGCCTTGCTTTTCCAGGACGATTCGCGGGCACGGACAACAAATCTTTTAGCCCCAGAAAGCACAAAGGCGACCCGAAGGTCGCCTTTGCTATCCATAACGAAAAATCGTTACTTCTTCTTACGCACGTACAGGACCAGATTGTGGTCCACCAGCTCGAAGCCATGCTCGGCCACGATTTCGCGCTGGCGCTTCTCGATCTCGGCATCCATGAATTCGATGACTTCACTGGTATCCACGTTCACCATGTGGTCGTGGTGACCGCCATCGGCCAGTTCGAACACTGCATGACCGCCGTCGAAGTTGTGGCGAACCACCAGACCCGCCGCCTCGAACTGGGTCAGCACGCGATAGACGGTGGCCAGGCCTACGTCCTCGCCAGCCTCCATCAGCGCCTTGTAGACATCCTCTGCACTCATGTGACGCTGCTCGGTAGAGTCGAGCATCTGAAGGATCTTGACTCGAGGCAGGGTCACCTTGAGACCGGCTTTGCGCAATTCGCTATTTTCAACCATGGTCAGCTTTCTCGCCGATGCTGCTTCGCAGCTTCTCTTAATACGGGTATGATCGGGGTTTACGTTGTCCAGCCAAGATAGTGGAAGTCGCCCACCGATGCAAAACACCAAGCTCTTGCTAACCAGCCTCACCCTAGTGGGACTGCTCGCACTCGCCGGTTGCTCGTTTCCCGGGGTTTACAAAATCGACATCCAGCAGGGCAATGTCGTCACGCAAGACATGATAGACCAATTACGGCCGGGAATGACCCGCCGGCAAGTAAGGTTTATCATGGGCAACCCGCTGATTCAGGACACTTTCAACACCAATCGCTGGGATTACCTGTACAGCCTGCAGCCTGGTGGCGGTAAGCGCCAGCAAGAACGCATGAGTGTGTTTTTCAACGAAAGCGATCAACTGGTCAGCCTGTCTGGCGACTTCATGCCAGGCGTCAGCCGCGATCAGGAAATCCTCGGTGGCAGCAGCGACACCACCGTCAGCCCGGCCACCGAGCCAGGCCAGACCGAACAGCCGGCAGCGCAGCCTGAAGAAAAACCGGCCAAGCCAGGTTCGACCGAAGAGGCCATCCAGCGCGAGATCGACACCATCGAGACCACCCCGGTCCCGACCCCCGCACCGCTGGAAACCCGCTAAGCGGGAACAGCAGATGCAAAAAAGCCCGGACCTGGTCCGGGCTTTTTGTTTGCGCCTTATCCGTCAGGCATTCAATTGCTTGGCACGCTGGCAGAACGCATCGACCAGCGTATTCGCCGCCTGATTGAATAGCGGGCCCAACGTGGCGCGCACAATCGGCCCGGCGTAATCGAAGGACAGGTCCAGGCTGATCTTGCAGGCCTTTTCACCCAGTGGCTTGAACACCCAAACACCATGCAGCTGGGTGAATGGCCCTTCTTCGAGGTTCATCTCGATGGACTGCCCCGGCACCAGCACGTTACGCGTAACGAAGTGCTGGCTCATGCCACCCTTGGCCACTTCGAGCTTGGCACGCATGTGTGTATCGCTGGTTTCGATCACCGTCGAGGCCGAGCACCACGGCAAAAACTCAGGGTAGCTGGCCACATCGTTGACCAGATCGTAAAGCGCCTGGGCGGGGTATGGCAGCAGGGCGGAGCGTTGAATATGGGTAGTCATCCAGGCGTCACTTCCAAGGCTGGGTGGCGACGCTTCGCAGCGTGCCGAAAACAGGTTCTGTGCGTATGACAGGGTTTGTATTGTCCGGTATTCATTCCAGTGGCTCAAGCACACCGAAATCCCATAGCGGACGACGCGCGGACTTGCCTATAATGCCGCCCCTATGGCTAAGCAAAAAAAACATCCGACCGGGACCATCGCGCAAAACAAGAAAGCGCGACACGATTACTTCATCGAACATAAGTTCGAGGCCGGGCTGGTCCTGTCCGGCTGGGAAGTAAAAAGCCTGCGAGCCGGCAAGGCGCACCTGACTGACAGCTACGTGCTGCTCAAGGACGGTGAGGCCTGGCTGTTCGGCAGCCACATCACCCCGCTGACCACGGCCAGCACCCACGTCATCGCCGACCCTACACGCACCCGCAAGCTGCTGCTGAACAAGCGCGAGCTAGAGCGCGTGGAAGCGGCTGTGGCGCAAAAAGGCTACACCTGCGTGGCTTTGGCGCTGTACTGGAGCAAGCACCTGATCAAGTGCGAAATCGCACTGGGCAAGGGCAAGAAGGAATTCGACAAGCGCGACACCATGCGCGAACGCGATTCCAACCGCGAGCTGCAGCGGGCTGTGCGGAACAAGGGCAAGGAAGACTAATTGGTCTCTAGCCTGTTCCGGCCTCTTCGCGGGTAAACCCGCTCCCACAGGAAGAGCACCAGACTCAAGCCCGGCGCCCACCCTGTGGGAGCGGCCTCTTCGCGGGCACGCCCGCACCCACAGGAAGGGCACCAGATTCAAGCCCGGTGCCTATCCTGTGGAAGCAGCCTCTTCGCGGGCACGCCCGCCCCCACAGGAAGGGCACCAGTCTCAAGCCCGGCGCTTATCCTGTGGGAGCGGGCTTGCCCGCGAAGAGGCAGGTACTGCCCATAAAAGTCTCAGCGCCCGCTGCGCCGCTCCGCCCGCGCCACCCGCTGAGCTTCCTCGTGCGCCTCTTCCAGCACCTCCTGCACATACAAAATGTGCCGGCTGGACACCTCCCGCGCATCCTCCGCCCTGCCCTCGACAATCGCCAGGTACAGCTCCCGGTGCTGACTGATCAGCATGTCCCGGGTTTCGGTGCGCTGCTGGTACATACCGCCGATGTTGGTCACCACGTTGCGCTTGAGCAGGTCGAACAACCCCCGGATGGTGTGCAGCAACACCGCGTTATGGCTGGCCTCGGCGATCGCCAGGTGGAAGCGCGCATCAGCCGCGCCCTCCTCCGCACGGGTTACCTCGTCGAACCTGGCATAGCAGTCCTGCAGCGTATCGAAGGCCGCCTTCAAGCGCGCCCGGTCCGGCTCGGTGGCACGCTGGGCAGCGTAGTAGGCACAGGACGCCTCCAGGGTATGGCGAAACTCGAGCAGGTCACGTTGCGCTTCGGCACTGTGCTCGAGCAACTGTAGCAACGGGTCGCTGAAGGTGGACCCCAACGACTCCGCCACAAAATTGCCCCCGCCCTGACGGCTGACCAGCAGCCCCTTGGCCACCAGCTTCTGGATCGCCTCACGCAGTGACGGGCGGGACACACCAAACTGCTCGGCCAGGACGCGCTCGGCCGGCAGCCGCTGCCCCGAGGTCAGCGTGCCTTCCAGAATCATCCCTTCCAGCCGATCGACAATGTCGTCGGACAGGCGCCGTTGGCGTACCTGATCAAAAACCATCACATGCTCTCCACAAACCCCCGGGCAAATGTCAGGGGGTGCCTATTCTCGCCGATCCAGGCCACGCAAACACCCATCAAGCCGCGATTTTCCCACCACATCAGATGCCCGCTCATCGGTACGCGACCAAAGTTTTGCACAGGACAAATTGACACACCCACGACAGCGCTTTTAACCTAGCGTCCAGCCATTGTAAATTGGTCTTACCAATTATCCAATGCCAGTGCCTGACCAACAACAATTAGGGGCCACCCCATATGCAAACCTGGCAACAACTCTATACCCCGCTTGGTAGTCTCGGCCTGTCCGCACTGGCGGCGGTCATCCCTATCGTGTTCTTCTTCCTGGCCCTCGCCGTGTTCCGCCTCAAGGGCCACGTAGCGGGCAGCATCACCCTCGCGCTGTCGATCCTGGTGGCGATCTTCGCCTTCCAGATGCCTGTCGACATGGCCCTCGCCGCCGCGGGTTACGGCTTCCTCTATGGCCTCTGGCCAATTGCCTGGATCATCGTTGCCGCGGTGTTCCTGTACAAACTCACGGTCAAGAGCGGCCAGTTCGAAGTGATCCGCAGCTCGGTGCTGTCGATTACCGACGACCAGCGCCTGCAAGTACTGTTGATCGGCTTCTGCTTCGGCGCCTTCCTCGAAGGTGCGGCAGGCTTTGGCGCACCGGTGGCCATCACTGCCGCACTGCTGGTGGGCCTGGGCTTCAACCCGCTGTACGCTGCCGGCCTGTGCCTGATCGCCAACACCGCGCCAGTGGCCTTCGGCGCCCTGGGCATCCCGATCATCGTGGCCGGCCAGGTTACCGGTATCGACGCCTTCCACATCGGCGCCATGACCGGCCGCCAGCTGCCGCTGCTGTCGCTGTTCGTGCCGTTCTGGCTGGTGTTCATGATGGATGGCCTGCGTGGCGTGAAGGAAACCTGGCCTGCCGCCCTGGTTGCCGGCCTGAGCTTTGCCGTCACCCAGTACTTCACCTCGAACTTCATCGGCCCGGAACTGCCAGACATCACCTCGGCACTGGCCAGCCTGATCTGCCTTACCCTGTTCCTGAAAGTCTGGCAGCCCAAGCGCGCGTTCAGCGAGGCCAAAGGCAGTGTCGGCGCAGCCGTTGTGCAGCCAAGCGGCAGCCAGCCTAGCCCGTACAGCTTTGGTGAGATCTTCAAGGCCTGGTCGCCGTTCCTGATCCTCACCGTGCTGGTCACCATCTGGACCCTGAAGCCGTTCAAGGCGGCTTTCGCTCCGGGCGGCGCGATGTACAACTTCGTGTTCAACTTCGCCATCCCGCACCTCGACCAACTGGTGATCAAGACCGCACCGATCGTTGCCGCGCCAACCGCCATGCCAGCGGTGTTCAAGCTCGACCCGATCTCCGCCACCGGCACCGCGATCTTCCTCTCGGCGCTGATCTCGATGGCGGTGCTGAAGATCAATTTCAAAACTGGTCTTACCACTTTCAAAGAAACCTTCTGGGAACTGCGCTGGCCGATTCTGTCGATCGGCATGGTGTTGGCCTTCGCCTTCGTCACCAACTACTCGGGCATGTCCTCGACCATGGCCCTGGTGCTGGCCGGTACCGGCGCCGCGTTCCCGTTCTTCTCGCCGTTCCTCGGCTGGCTGGGCGTGTTCCTGACCGGCTCTGACACCTCGTCCAACGCCCTGTTCAGCTCGCTGCAGGCCACCACCGCGCACCAGATCGGGGTCAACGACACCCTGCTGGTGGCGGCCAACACCAGCGGCGGCGTAACCGGCAAGATGATCTCGCCGCAATCGATCGCCGTGGCCTGCGCCGCTACCGGCCTGGTCGGCAAGGAATCCGACCTGTTCCGCTTCACCGTCAAGCACAGCCTGTTCTTCGCCACCATCGTCGGCCTGATCACCCTGATCCAGGCTTACTGGCTGACCGGCATGTTGGTTCATCACTAAAGTGAAAGGGGCCGGGCGCCGTCGCGCGCCCGGCACTCCCACAAGCAACGCTGCGAGAATCCATGATCATTTCTGCCTCTACCGACTATCGCGCCGCGGCCCAACGCAAGCTGCCCCCCTTCCTGTTCCACTACGCTGACGGCGGCGCCTACGCCGAGCACACCCTGCGCCACAACGTGTCGGACCTGGCTGGCATCGCCCTGCGCCAGCGCGTGCTGAACAACATGTCCGAGCTCAGCCTGGAAACCAAGCTGTTCGACGAAACCCTGAGCATGCCGGTGGCCCTGGCCCCGGTCGGCCTCACCGGCATGTACGCCCGCCGTGGCGAAGTGCAGGCCGCACGCGCAGCGGCGGCCCATGGCATCCCGTTCACCATGTCGACCGTGTCGGTGTGCCCAATCGAAGAAGTGGCGCCCGCCATCGACCGGCCAATGTGGTTCCAGCTGTATGTACTCAAGGACCGCGGCTTCATGCGCAATGCCCTGGAGCGCGCCAAGGCCGCTGGCGTCAAGACCCTGGTGTTCACCGTCGACATGCCCGTGCCCGGTGCCCGCTACCGCGACGCCCACTCCGGCATGAGCGGCAAGAACGGCCCGCTGCGCCGCGTGCTGCAAGCCATGACCCACCCCGAGTGGGCATGGGATGTGGGCGTGATGGGCCGCCCGCATGACCTGGGCAACATCTCCAAATACCGTGGCAACCCCACCGGCCTTGCCGACTACATCGGCTGGCTGGGCAACAACTTCGACCCGTCCATTTCCTGGAAAGACCTGGAGTGGATCCGTGAGTTCTGGGACGGCCCGATGATCATCAAGGGCATTCTCGATGCCGATGACGCCCGCGATGCGGTCAAGTTCGGTGCCGACGGTATCGTGGTGTCCAACCACGGCGGCCGCCAGCTCGACGGCGTGCTGTCCAGCGCCCGCGCCCTGCCGGCAATTGCCGACGCGGTCAAAGGCGACCTGAAGATCCTGGCCGACTCGGGCATTCGCAGCGGCCTGGACGTGGTGCGCATGATCGCCCTGGGTGCCGACACCGTACTGATCGGTCGCGCCTTCCTCTATGCCCTTGCCGTGCATGGCCAGGCCGGCGTGAAAAACCTGCTTGAGCTGTTCGAAAAGGAAATGCGCGTGGCCATGGTGCTGACCGGTGCCAAGTCGATCAGCGAGATCACCCGCGACTCGCTGGTACGCGAACTGGGCGCCTGAACGCCTGCAAGAACCACCGCCTGAATGACCCGGGGCATGTAGTGCACAGACGCCACAGCCCCGCGAGGAGACTGCATGAGCCTGCCCGCCGCGTTCCTGCGTGATGCCGAGCGCCTGATCCCCGCCGAACGCCGCTTCGACGACCCCACCTCCACCCTGGCCTTCGGCACCGACGCCAGCTTCTACCGCTTGATCCCCAAGCTGGTGGTGCGCGTCGAGTCCGAGGATGAAGTGGTCGGCCTGATCAAACTGGCCCAGCGCGAGCGGGTGCCGGTCACCTTCCGCGCTGCCGGCACCAGCCTGTCTGGCCAGGCCATCAGCGACTCGGTGCTGATCGTGCTCGGCGATAACTGGAACGGCCGCGAAATCCGTCGCCAGGGCGAGCAGATTCGCCTGCAACCCGGCGTGATCGGCGCCCAGGCCAACGCCTGGCTGGCCCCCTTCGGGCGCAAGATCGGCCCCGACCCGGCCTCGATCAACGCCTGCAAGATCGGCGGCATCGTCGCCAACAACGCCAGTGGCATGTGCTGCGGCACCGCGCAGAACACCTACCACACCCTGGCGGGCCTGCGCCTGGTGCTGGCTGACGGCACCCGCCTGGACAGCGAAGACCCGGCCAGCGTGGCCGCCTTCGAAAGCAGCCACGCCGAACTGCTGGAAGCACTGGCCCGCCTGGGCCGCGAAACCCGCGCCAACACCGCGCTGGCCGAACGCATCCGGCACAAATACCGGCTGAAGAACACCACGGGCCTGTCACTGAACGCACTGGTGGACTACGACCAGCCGCTGGACATTTTGCAGCACCTGCTGGTCGGCTCCGAAGGCACCCTGGGCTTCATCAGCGCCGTCACCTACGACACCGTGCCCGACCACCCGCACAAGGCCAGCGCCCTGCTGGTGTTCCCCAGCGTCGAAAGCTGCTGCCGCGCGGTACCCGTGCTCAAGCAGCAGCCGGTCTCGGCTGTGGAACTGCTCGACCGCCGCAGCCTGCGCTCGGTGCAGAACATGCCCGGCATGCCGCTGTGGGTAAAAGGTCTGTCGGACAATGCCTGCGCCCTGCTGATCGAATCCCGCGCCGCCAGCCAAAGCCTGTTGCACGAGCAACTGCAGCAGATCATGGCCTCGATCGCCGACTTCCCCCTGGAACAGCAGGTGGACTTCAGCGAAGACCCGGCCGTGTACAACCAGTTGTGGAAAATCCGCAAGGACACCTTCCCCGCCGTCGGTGCCGTGCGCCAGACCGGCACCACGGTCATCATCGAAGACGTGACCTTCCCCGTCGAGCAACTGGCCGAAGGCGTCAACCGCCTGATCCAGCTGTTCGACAAGCACCACTATGACGAAGCGATCATTTTCGGCCACGCGCTGGAAGGCAACCTGCACTTCGTCTTTACCCAGGGGTTCAACAGCGCCGAAGAAGTCGCCCGTTACCAGGCGTTCATGGACGACGTGGCGCAGCTGGTGGCGGTGGAGTTCGGCGGCTCGCTCAAGGCCGAGCACGGCACCGGGCGCAACATGGCGCCCTTCGTGGAGCTGGAGTGGGGGCACGACGCCTACCAGCTGATGTGGAAGCTCAAGCGCCTGCTCGACCCCAACGGCATCCTCAACCCCGACGTGGTGTTGAGCGACGACCCGGATATCCACCTGAAAAACCTCAAGCCGCTGCCTGCCGCCGACGAAATCGTCGACAAGTGCATCGAGTGCGGCTTCTGCGAACCGGTGTGCCCGTCCAAGGGCCTGACCCTCAGCCCGCGCCAGCGCATCGTCATGTGGCGTGACATCCAGGCCAAGCAACGCGCCGGCATCGATACCCGCGCACTGATGCAAAGCTACCAGTACCAGGGCATCGACACCTGCGCCGCTACCGGCCTGTGCGCCCAGCGCTGCCCGGTCGGCATCAACACCGGCGAGCTGGTGAAGAAACTGCGCAGCCAGGCCGCCGACCACGCTAAAACCGCCGACTGGCTGGCCGAGCATTTCCACACCGCCCTAAGCGGTGCGCGCCTGACCCTGACCGCCGCCAATACCGCACGCAAGCTGCTTGGCGCCCCGCGCCTGGGCCGCCTGAGCGCCTCGCTGAGCAAAGCCAGCAAAGACCGCCTGCCCCAATGGACCCCGGCCATGCCGCAACCGCTGCGCCCACTGGCCTTCGGCGCCACCAGCAACGACGCCCGCCCCCGCGTGGTGTACCTGGCTGCCTGCGTCTCCCGGGTAATGGGCCCGGCCTATGCCGACCGCGAGCAAAGCTCGCTGCTGGACAAAACCCGCGCCCTACTGGAAAAGGCCGGTTACCAAGTGGTGTTCCCCGACAACGCCGACAGCCTGTGCTGCGGCCAACCGTTCGCCTCCAAGGGCTACCCCGAGCAGGCCGAACACAAGCGCCAGGAGCTGATCACCGCCCTGCTGCACGCCAGCCGTGGCGGCCTCGACCCGATTTATTGCGACACAAGCCCCTGCACCCTGCGCCTGGTGCAGGACCTGGGCGACACCCGGCTGGACCTGTACGACCCGGTGCGCTTCATCCGCACTCACTTGCTCGACCGGCTGGAGTTCACCCCCCAGGACGAACCGGTAGCCGTGCACGTGACCTGCAGCACCCAGCACCTGGGCGAAAGCCAGGCCTTGATCGACCTGGCGCGGCGCTGCAGCAAACAGGTGGTAATCCCGGAAGGCATTCATTGCTGCGGGTTTGCCGGTGACAAAGGCTTTACCACCCCCGAGTTGAACGCCCACTCGCTGCGCAGCCTGAAGGACGCCGTGCAGTATTGCAGCGAAGGTATTTCCACCAGCCGCACCTGCGAGATTGGCCTGTCGAGCCACAGTGGTATCGACTATCACGGTTTGGTTTACCTGGTAGACCGCGTCACCCGGCCGCGCAGTATTTAGGGCGGGGGGGGTTCGCCGTGGGGGTCGTTCGCCGTGGGGGGTGTGGCGCCTGGGAGATCGAGCGCCGCCCGCGCGGCGCATCGCGAGCTGCGCTCGCTCCTACGTTTGTTTCGGGCCAGTTATGCCTGTGACAGGCGCGCGCGACCGCCTTGTTTGTACGACGCGATATCGCGCCATGCCTGTAACAGCCGCGCGCGACCGCCTTGTTTGTACGACGCGATATCGCGCCATGCCTGTGACAGCCGCGCGCGACCGCCTTGTTTGTACGACGCGATATCGCGCCATGCGCCAAGGGGATCGCGCGCAATTCCCCCAGGAATAATTGGCCCGAAACAAACGTAGGAGCGAGCGCAGCTCGCGATGCGCCGCGCGGGCGGCGCTCGATCTCCCAGGCCCCGAACATCCCACGCCGAGCACCTGCCCCCCCACACATCCCGATTGAACCCCCGCCAATCCCCCACAGTCCACCTTACAGGCCCACCTTCCAGAGGCCCCAGAGGAGACACCCATGAAAGGTACCGCACTTTCGGCCCTGTTCGCGGCCGCCACCCTGCTGGCTTCGCCGGTGTTCGCCGCCGAAGACCTCTGCACCACCAACCTGCAGAAAATCGACGACAGCATGGCCACCGCCGGCGCCACCTCCGAGGGCCTGGACAAAGCCATCACCGAGCACGTCGACAAAGCCAAGGCCGCCCAGGCCTCGGGCGACACCAAGGAATGCATCGCCATTACCAGCAAAGTGCTGGAGCGCCTGGAAAAAACCGAGAAAGGCAGCAGTAGCGGCAACGGCGGCGCATAAGCCCCAAAGCGGGCGACTGGACCGGCTGTCGACGTCGCCCGCGCAATGGCGTATACTCCGTCCTACGCGCCGTAAGGTGCGTTAGCCAAGAGCTAGTGCGGGGCCGATTAGGATTCGACGCCGGTAGCGAAACTCTAGGTGCATGCCGAGTTGGTAACAGAACTCGTAAATCCACTGTTGCAACTTCTATAGTTGCCAATGACGAAACCTACGGCGAGGAATCCTACGCTCTCGCAGCGTAAGTGACCTTTGCTTCTGGTAGCTTCGGCTCCAGCAATCACTAGGGGATGCCTGTAAACCCGAAATGATTGTCATACAGAACAGGATCGTCGCGTAGCACGTTGTGGGCGAAGTGACTAAAACTTACACAACTCATCCAAAGCACCCTGCCCGTCGGGCGGCTGCGGATTAAATCAGTAGACACGGCTAAGCATGTAGTACCGACAGCGGAGTACTGGCGGACGGGGGTTCAAATCCCCCCGGCTCCACCAAATCAAAAGAAGAAGACGCCCTCGGGCGTCTTTTTTTGTGCCTGGTATTTAGGCGCTGCGGGTCGAAAAAATCGGATTTAACCCCTTTCTTGTAGGGCGTTTCCCAAAGATACTGCCTGCGCCTGTTTTCCGTTGCACACGTTAAATACGGTCTCTAGTCTCGACGTGTCGTTGGCATTCAACGACCGGGTTTAGCCGCCCGCTATCGTCAGACAACACAGCCGTGCAATTCCGAGCAATCGGCATTGGCGCTTTATGGCGGCTGTGCGTGGGGCACCTTCGGGTGCGCCGGGTGCCTGACGTCCCGGTCGGCTAACCCGCGTACAGTTGCCACCTTACTGTTTAGCCGCGGTGGGTGGTTGCTTCACTACGACAGGAGCCACGCCATGCTAAAGATAGTCCCTGACCCACCCCATCACCTCCACTCCCTGGAAGACACGATCATGATGGCCTCGGACTACGCGCTCTGTGCAGAAGCCGTAGCCCAGCAGGCAATACTGATGCAGCCCAAGTCACCCGCATCGGTTTTGATCATGGCCTCGATGCACGAGCTTGAAACCCTGCGGCGGCTACTCGAATCCGCGCTGACGCAAATACAGCAAACAGCCAACCCGCAACCGATGCATTGATTCGCATACCGAGCGGAAAAACTGTGGAAGCCCGGCTCACCGGCGCATCAGCAGAACCAGGGAGATTGATCAATGACAACCGAAGACACCCAATGCACAGTTGGTAAAACCATCTTCTTTCAAGGCGAAAACCAGACCCACCCACTGTTCCGCATCGAAGCCGGCATTCCTTGCCAGAACGCCCGCGAACAGGCTTCGGAACTGATGGGCTACGCGCGGGACCTGACCATCGATGGGCTGATGGAAGACAAGCCCAAACTGATCTGGGCGGCGCATTACCTCTGTGCTTTGGGCAAAGCGCTACTGGATGATGCTGAACTCGGCATGATGCGTTGAATCACGCACCGCGATGCTTCAAGGGGCCAGCGTCAGCCGCTTGGCCCCTGTCACTCCAATCGATCAACGCCGAGAGATGCGGTCTTCGTAAGCGCTCCATGAACCCCACATTCAAAGCGCTTACCTGATACCCGATGCTGTGCTCCCGATTTCTTTCTGGAGCTCGCCGACCATGATGCGACCCGACGCCAAAGTCGAAAAAGTGTACCTCTACCCCAAGCCTGTCGACTTTCGAAAATCCATCGATGGCCTGGCCGCGCTGGTCGAACTCGATATCAAGGTGGCGGTGTTCGACCCAGTGCTTTTCGTCTTCCTCAACAAGCCGCGCAACCGCGTGAAGATCCTGTATTGGGAACGCAACGGCTTCTGCCTCTGGCTCAAACGCCTGGAGTCCGACAGTTTCAAAACTTCACCCGATCCGACTGACGTCGCCATTGTCCTGACCGTTCAGGAACTGAACTGGCTACTCGATGGCTTCGACCTCTGGCGCAACCGTCCGCATCAGGTTTTGACGCCTCGATACGTCGCCTGATTCGGTATAATCCGCGGCATGATTTCCATGCCCGAAAACCTCCCTGACGATCCTGTTCTGCTCAAGCAACTGCTTGAGCAGATGATCCACGAGCGCGCGTCCGACAAGGGCAAGATCGTTCATCTCGAAGAGGAAGTTGCGTTGTTGCGCCAGCGCTTGTTCGGGCGCAAGACCGAGCAGACTGGCGATGCGGCGACACCACAGTTGCCACTCTTCGACGAAGCGGAAAGCCTGGCCGAGCCCTTGGATGAGGCTGACGACGAAGAAGTCGTTGCGCCAACCAAACGCCGTGGCAAGCGCAAGCCGCTGCCAGCTGATTTGCCGCGTATCGAAGTTGTCCACGAACTGCCCGAGCATGAACTGACCTGCGCTTGTGGCTGCCGTAAACATGCCATCGGTGAAGAAGTCAGCGAACAACTTGAAATCGTCCCGATGCAGATTCGCGTCATCAAACATGTTCGCAAGGTGTACGGCTGCCGGGACTGCGAGTCAGCGCCCGTAACGGCGGACAAGCCCGCCCAGATGATCGAGAAAAGCATGGCCAGCCCGAGTGTGCTGGCCATGCTGCTGACCACCAAATACGTAGACGGCTTGCCGCTTCACCGCTTCGAAAAAGTGCTGGGGCGTCACGGTATCGATATCCCGCGCCAGACCCTGGCACGCTGGGTGATTCAATGCAGCGAGCACTTTCAGCCGCTGCTGAATCTGATGCGCGAAAGCCTGTTGAACAGTCGGATCATCCACTGTGATGAAACACGTGTGCAGGTGTTGAAAGAGCCTGGTCGTGAGCCCAGCAGCCAATCCTGGATGTGGGTGCAAACCGGCGGCCCACCTGATCGCCCGGTGATCCTTTTCGACTACGCCACCAGCCGAGCGCAGGAGGTGCCGGTGCGCCTGCTGGACGGCTATCGCGGCTATGTCATGACCGACGACTACGCCGGTTACTACGCGCTGGCCGCACAGGACGGGCTGGAGCGATTGGGCTGCTGGGCGCACGCGCGCCGCAAGTTCGTCGAAGCGCAGAAAGTACAGCCCAAGGGCAAAACAGGACGCGCTGACATCGCATTGAACCTGATCAATAAGCTCTATGGCGTCGAGCGCGACTTGAAGGACAGTGACGACGAAGATCGTAAGGTTGCCCGCATGGAGCGCAGCCTGCCATTGCTGACTCAGCTGAAAAACTGGGTAGAGAAAACGCAACCTCAGGTCACGACGCAGAATGCCTTGGGCAAGGCCATCGGTTACTTGGCCAGCAACTGGAGCAAATTGGAACGCTACGTCGAGCACGGCTACTTGCCGATGGACAACAACGCGGCTGAGCGTGCGATCCGCCCGTTTGTCATCGGGAGAAAGAACTGGTTGTTCAGTGACACGCCCAAAGGTGCCACTGCCAGCGCACAACTTTACAGCTTGGTAGAAACGGCCAAAGCCAACAGCCAAGAACCCTATGTGTGGCTGCGCCACGCACTGGAACGCCTGCCGCAGGCGTGCTCAGTCGAAGACTACGAAGCGCTACTGCCATGGAATTGCACACCTCAAATACCCAGCTAGGTGCGCTGCCCATCTTTGGTTATGTGGGGTTCATGGAGCGCTTACAAAGATTTGTCGACCAAGGTAGCATGCTTGAGATTTCTAAACTATTACAGTTCGGAGTACATCCGCTAGTCCGAGCTATCTGCCTGCCCTGACGACATGCTGTGCCCCTCCAAAAATAAAGATGGAGCATGATCATGGCCTAGAACATATTCTCTTACCGTATCCCGCTCGTATATAATGCTGTACATCTGGGGTGTGCTAGGCGGTACTGGGCGCGGCTTGGCAAACGGGAAGTTGCTCTGGGCCTGACTAAGTGACTATTGGGATTTTGAATGACTAACACAGTTTTGTATGGAAATGGTTTAAACAGGCTCTCAAGAAACGCCGTGAGTTGGGAGGGATTGTTAAACGAACTAAAGGGCTCGAATTCTTTCGACAATGGAAACTTGCCGTACACTATGGTGTATGAAAGAATTTTTATGGATAAGAATAAGGGATTTCAGGACGGCAGGTATGACGAGTCAGAACTCAAAGTAAAAATTGCAGATTCTCTTGTGGGGCAGGAGTCGAATGAAATCTTCGAACTGTTAGCAAAGATGGATTTTGAAAACTACCTTACGACAAATTATGACTATGCTTTCGAAAAGGCGATCGGAGTATCCCCAGAGAAAATGAGTTCGGAAGAAATCTATAGCCTGAGAAGAAAGCGTAGGTATACGGTTGGTGATGGTGCGAAATACCTTTGGAATATTCATGGAGAGATTGATAGCCCAAAGTCAATCATGCTCGGGCTCGATCATTATGGTGGATCTTTAGGCAAAATAGATTCTTACGTAAAAGGTACGTATAAGCACTCTGTTGACGGACAGCTGGTGCAGGTTAAGTCGATGAAAGACAAATTAACGGATAACGTTTTTTGCCACACATCTTGGGTTGATTTATTTTTTTCCTCGGATGTGCACATAGTTGGTTTTGGCATGGATTACAGCGAGACCGATCTGTGGTGGCTTTTGAATAAACGGGCGCGGTTTGCTGCCGAAAACCTCGTAAATAATGAAATATATTATTACTCCCATGATCTGAATGATGAAAAGAAAGGCTTATTGGAGTCCTTTGGTGTAAACGTTGTAATCACAACGATATGTGAAGGAGGTTATAACGGTATGTATAGGGAAGCCCTTAAAAAAATGCTTCCTCTGCAGGCTTCAGTGCGTGCTGCTTAGTAGGTGGACCCATGGCTAACTCTGGACTTAGTATGACAATCGAAGCGAAGTGATTTTGCATGTCGTCCTGGCTTTTACCAAACTGTGGAGATGACGCTGATCGATGGTTGATTAGCTATGGTGATTGAGCTCCTAGGCGCATCAAATATATATCTGCTTTATTTTACAAACAGCACTATGGATGTTGTTGCGTGCCGTTTCTTAGCACTTTCATTTTATCGTGAGATAGTAGGGTCAATAAATCCTTAATGGATAGCTCAATGGTCGATAAAACTCATTTTTGCGAGTTTTGCGCAAGTGATAACGAATTAAGATTAGAGATTCAACATAGAGGTGTTCGTGCTCAGCGCTGCCCGACGTGCAAGAGAAAAAATGTCCGGACACTTAGCGCTGAGGATCGAAGGATTAAACAAATAGTTAGAGCGCTGATAAGGGTTAATTATTCTGAGTGGCATTACAATGAACATATCGGGGGTGGCTCACTATACAATTTAATGTCTAAAGGCAAAGTGATTTTTGATTTTGATAATAACACTGACTATCCTCTTCCGGATGAAATCTGGTGTGCCATTGAGCAAGATCTAGGGTGGTATCCTGAGTCAGAGGAAGATATTACTCTTGGAGGTGGCTATTGGGATGGCGGTATCCTCGATGCAGTACGAGGGAGTCATAGCGGTTTTGTGCGCCGACTGGTAAATAGCGCGCTCAAAAACAATCATTTTGAAATAGAATCAGTTGTAAGGGATAAGCTGAAGACTCTTTCCACATACCTTGTGCAAATTATTCCAGCGGGATCTGAATTTTTTCGAAGTCGCGTAGGTGTCAGTTCACGGTTTTCCCCAGTCTTTAATGAGCCTGGCTACCCAACAGAGTATAAATATCAGGCTTATCATTCAGCTGATATTGATCGACCGCCATTGCATCTGGCAACAGAAGGGCGATTCAATCGTACGAGGGTTTCAGTTTTGTATCTAGCCTCTGATGCCAATACTGCTGTATCTGAACTGAGACCTCATCCTGGTCATCTTGTTTCGACCTCAAGTTTCCGTTCAACTCGCGACCTTAAAGTTGCTAATTTTGCAAGTTTTGATGTCCGAAATTTTCTTAGTGATAGCAAGCTTGAGCAGTTGAGAGACATTTTGTCTATTGCTGACTTGCTAAATGTCCCAGTGCAACCCGAACACCGCTATCTTTATAGTATAACACAATTATTTAGCGATGCTCTTAGGCTTGAGGGTTTTGAAGGATTAGTATTTAAAAGTAGTGTCGGGGAGGGGGTAAATTTAACTTGCTTTGTTGCAGATGCCTTCATTCCAGTTTCTGGTAGTGAAGCCGTTTATGAGGTTTCTTCTCTGCGGTACGAACTCAGAAATATGCCGGTAATTGGTGAAGATTATGATCGGGACAAGTATGAGCTCGATGAGAACAGCCCACTTTCAACTCTTTTACATAGCATCGCACAGAAGAAATAATTTATCCTGAGCTTCTACTATAGTCGCTTACAGTGAGAGTTATCTCGCTCCTAGCAGAGAAAGCCTTGGCTTAGTTTTATTAGCATAGCCAGGCCGACTCAGCGAGATAACGCGACATTGCTATTCAGACCATATAGCTAAACCACATGGACGCTAAATCTGTAGGGCAGGTTCTAATTTTAGTAGTCTCGATAGACTTCGATTGATCCATTGCGGTCACTGGATGGCAGTACTTGCCGAAAAATCGTTAAGTCCTTAGCGCTCCAGATCACTTCCGAGGTTTCCTTTAAATACGTGCGTGGTATTTTACGCGTTCAATCCTTAATTAATACTTTTACTGGACTCATCTCCGGATCAGCATATTCTTTGTTTTTAATGCGATTTACAGATTTGCGTTTTGTGTCCCGAGTTTTTCTTATCAACTCCTGAGTAAGTGAAATAAACTTCGATTTGCTCCCTTGATAACTTGTTGACACAAGCTTCTGCTTCTTCTTTGGATTGTTCGGGATGAATATTCGAAGATATCTAGGGCGGTACTTTTCGTCACATAAAGCCAGCCACCCCCCTAGTAGTTCGGCAGAGGGCATATGGTCTTCCTTCATGACGAGGTTAGTTGTGGAGTCAATCTCCCCCCAAACTGGATCATGATAGTTTTTTTGAACCCTCGCTGAACTGTAAGCTAGCCCTTGGAACTCTGGATAATCTAGGTAGCTTTCATACACTCGATTTATAACTTCATAAAATCGTCGGTCTTCGCTCTGAAAAAGGTCATGTAATATCTTGGAGAATTTTGTTTCATTCAGCTCCGCGTCCATAAAGTATGTATCGGCACTGAAGCTAAAGTAGCTGAACAAAAAGTGTTGCCCAGGCTCGATACCGCACTCTTTCAGCGCGACATAAGGATGGTCTGCTAAATAAAGCTTCCTTACACCCTGAGCATTAAAACGCCCTATTGATGCATCCTTTACACTGCGCGTAGCCGGGAAAAATTCTTTACGGGTGACGTGCTCTTTAAGGAACTTATCAATGAGGGAATTGTCGATGGGGCGCACTCTAGAAAAAATCGACCCCCTAACATATATACGATACTTGATACTTAGAGCCGCTATATCTAAAGTAGTTGGCTTAGAGCTGGGGAATAAAACATTTCGTATCGCACTACAGTATCCGTCTGCGCCGATACTTGGGTCAAATTCCTTAAAATTCAATTGTTCGTCCTCGCTGAATATCATCTCTCGCTGACCTTTTAGGCTGCTCACACCCTTTCGCCACATAACGATATGCTGCGTTTGAGCAGCCAGAGTCAGTCGGGTTGGCAAGATGACGAGATAGAGCCATGATCGCATTGACGTGTGATGGCTGTCCAGCTGTAACCCCGCGGATGGCTGAATGGCCTATGAATACGGTCGCATTAAAAACTGCTCGACGCAAATGGTTCAAACCTTACTGTTCTGACAGACAGTGTTGAGAAATCGCTCTTGGCTTGTAACTACTATCCGCGATCGGAAGCGATAGGACGATTTCTACTTTTGCCCACGTAGCATTTAAAGCGCCGATAATAGCTCTAACTGGAGCTCAAAAACTCCCGATTCGACTCGACAGAAAACCATAACTAGCTGATTTTTTATAGATACCCTATGGGGTACAAAAATCCTCTCAATACCAGCCTCGCGAAAACCGGGCCCTAACGGCCAACAACCGCTCGTCTATCTCCCTAAATCACGCCGTGCGCCGCTACCGAGCGCAACATTGGTCGTCGACAGAATTATCGTGTGTCACCGCGACAGCCACTACTTAGTCGTAACGTGCGAAACCAGAAACGGTGCAGGTTGTCGACAGTCTAGCCGCTCCACAATTGGAACCTTCCGACCTCGCACGACTGCACGAGCAGGTGCAAGATGAAGGGCTTCGTTGCAACACCAGCAGAACGTCCTCCTCATCCGCCCTGCAAATTGGCAGCAATCAGACAGCGCCCCCTCGCATGGAAGCGCTGCAGCTCTATCTGCAAACAAACGAACCGGATGAAGAGAGGGAAGCTGGCCGGTGAGCATGACGGTTGCTTCAGCAAACCGTGCTCCCCCCTCCGCCGACAGGTACTGTAAGACCTGTTTGTAGCCGGTCCATTTCGCCACGCTCAAAGGATATAGCAGACGCTGGTAAGCAATTCGGCCAGAAGACAGCGAGTGAGAGAAAATCACAAAAAAACCTCGCGGGTACCGAAAACTCTTACAATCCAATGCCGGATTTCCTACACATTTTTTGCCCTACTGATACTCAAGAGATAGCCCCGTGAGAGACTCCGATAGCTCATCCACGCCACTCATTGACGTAGTGAAACTCGCCGCATCCCTTCAGCGGTTCGCAGATGATCGCGACTGGCAGCAATTCCACTCCCCCAAAAATCTCATCCTGGCTCTCACTGGCGAGGTAGGCGAACTGTGCGAGATTTTCCAATGGATGAGCGATGCCGATTCGATCTCCGCCGCAACAAATCCCGAAATTGGCCAAGCCATCAAGGATGAGCTGGCGGATGTACTGATGTACCTGGTTCGCCTGAGCAGCGTACTTGGCATTGACCTCAACGAGGCGGTGACACAGAAACTCGCCTCGAATGGCCAGAAGTACCCCGTAGATAAAGCCAGAAGCACCAGCAAAAAGTACGACCGACTCTGACCAACACACACCTAAGGACAACCCGTGATCGTTTACGCTGCGACCAAACAGCAATTTCTTAAAGACAACGATAACGATGACATTGAGGAGGTGATCCTCAGGCATTACAAGGAAGCTACCGGCAAGAACGTTGGCTCCTCGGAAATCAGGTCGTGGCAAGGGTCCCTGACGTACATGGCCAAGGTCCTTAGAGATGAGGGCCTCCCGAGCGATGCAGGCCTGGCCATTGAATTGCACATTCCGCAGTCGTCGAAGCGAATCGACTTTCTACTCACCGGTCGCGACGAAAACCAGGCAAAAAAGGCCGTACTGATCGAGCTGAAGCAATGGAGCAAGGCCAACGCCACAACCAAAGACGCCATCGTCAAAACGGCGTTGGGTGGCGGCCTCATTGAGACCATTCACCCGTCCTATCAGGTATGGTCCTATGCAGCGCTGCTGGAAGGCTTCAACGAGGCGGTGTATGACAAAAGCATCGAAATCCGTCCGTGCGCCTACCTCCATAACTACGTCAGCGACGGGGTCATAGATTCAGCCCACTATGAGCCCCACATCAGCAAGGCTCCGCTGTTTCTGAAAGGCCCGGAAGAGCTCAGTAAACTCAGAACCTTTCTGAAGAAGCATATACGTCATGGCGACAACAAAGAGGTTCTTTACGAGCTGTCCGAAGGAAAAATTCGCCCATCCAAGGCGCTAGCCGAAGCCCTCGGGGGGTTGATGAAAGGCAAACCCGAATTCGTATTGATTGACGATCAGAAAGCAATTTTTGAGTCGGCGCTGGCGGCGGCAAGCGAGGCGTCGGACCAAGCACCCAAGGTGATGATCATCGAAGGTGGACCGGGCACCGGAAAAACTGTTCTGGCTATCAATCTGCTGGTGAAGCTCACCGAATTGAAGCTGATGAGCAAATACGTCTCCAAGAATGCTGCCCCTCGCAAGGTCTACGAAAGCAAATTGGTTGGCACCATCAAGCGCAGCCATTTCTCGAATTTCTTTTCAGGCTCTGGGGCATTCATCGACACTGAGCCCAACACATTCGATGCGCTCATCGTGGACGAAGCTCACCGGCTGAATGAGAAAAGCGGGCTTTATGGAAACCTTGGGGAAAACCAGATCAAGGAGCTGATTGACTCAGCGAAATGCTCCATTTTCTTTATTGATGAGGACCAGCGTGTAACCTTGAGCGATATCGGCAGCAAGCAGGCGATTCGCGCCTTTGCGAAAGCCAAGGGCGCTATGGTTGAAGAACACTCGCTGTCTTCGCAGTTTCGCTGCAGTGGTTCTGACGGTTACCTGGCATGGCTGGATGACACGCTAGGCATTCGCTCGACGGCAAATCCGACGCTTGAGACTCAAGAGTACGAGTTTAAAGTGTTCGACTCACCTCAGGCGATGCATGAAGCCATCAACGAGAAAAACCACGGAAACAAAGCTCGTGTGGTCGCGGGCTATTGCTGGCCTTGGTTGAGCAAGAAAGATCCCGCCGCTGCTGATATCGTGATTGGTGACTACAAACGCCAATGGAATCTGGATCAGGATGGCAGCCTATGGATCATCGCTGAGAACTCCATTGAGCAGGTTGGCTGCATTCATACCTGCCAAGGTTTGGAAGTCGACTACATCGGAGTCATCATCGGGCCAGACCTAGTCGTACGTGACGGTAAGGTCGTGACATCCCCAGATGAGCGCGACAAGCACGATAAATCGATTCGCGGCTGGAAAAAAATGATGAAAGAGCAACCTACCCTCGCGAAAAGTGAAACAGACCTGATCATCAAAAATACGTACCGAACCCTGATGACTCGCGGGATGAAGGGTTGCTACCTGTACTGCACCGACAAAGAGACAGCGAAATACTTCGAGAGTCGGCTTAGCCAACACAGCAATCATTGACGCTAGCGTTTGGTCGAAGTCCCTATTCATGCGAATGGGGACATCGTACGCGCAGGGGCGACAATCAACAGCGTGACCATTTGCTTGATAGATGCGATCCCGATTCGTTGATGGGGCGGAGCTCAAAAGCACCTTCCATCGAAATCCAGGCCACGCAGCGTTCCAACTGGTATTCCAAGCAAATTGACCAAATATTTTTTTACCAGCCAAAACAGATAGATACCGACTGGTTTCAAATTACCCCGGCTCAGCTACAGCCCCCCCGATCCGGTAGGCTACCGCGGCCGGCGATGGCAAAGGATGTAACTACCCCA
>NZ_JBICJS010000004.1:0-1645 GCF_043103305.1 Pseudomonas sp. YQ_5
AAACAAGGCGGTCGCGCGCGCCTCTCACAGGCATTACTGGCCCGAAACAAACGTAGGAGCGAGCGCAGCTCGCGATGCGCCGCGCGGGCGGCGCGCGATCTCACTGCCACCAAACCTCCCATGGCAGGCACCCTCCACTCGCCGCAACCGGATTTGCTAAGATCGCGGCCTTTCCGCTGGGTGAACTGCGTATTCACTCGAGCCCTTTGCAGCCTGCTGGAACACCCGATGAACAAACTGATTCTGCCTTTCGCCATCTTCGTTAGCGTCATCATCACAGGGAAGATCGCCGAGCATTACGGCCTGGAGGGCAGCTGGAAAGTCGGCCTGCTGTGCCTCGTGGCAGCTGCTGTCCAGATCGCGGTTACCCGCTTTCAGCGCCACCAGCGGCACAAAGCCGAGCTTTAAAGGGCGCGGGGCCCTCTGGATGATCACGTTATGGGGACCTTTCTTTCACCCAATTTTCACAGTGGCTTGGGCAGGATGAAGCTATCCCTACGTGATAGTACTTAGCCCGCCTCGGCGGGCTTTCTTTTGCCCGCATGTTTCCTATCGACGTTTTGAGGAACGGGAGCGGGTCAAAAAATCAGAAATTACCCCTTCCTTGTAGGCCATTTCCCAAAGATACTCCTCGCGCCTGATTTTCGTTGCACATGGAAATAGTCAGCCCTAGTCTCGATCCGTCGCTGCCAATTCAGTGACCGGTTTTGACGGACCGATGACGCTGTCCTCATGTGCACACTTTTATGGTGGCTGTACGTGCGGGCACCCTGTGGTGCGCCGAGTGCCAACGTCTCGGTCCGTCAACCCGCGTACAGCTGCCACCCATTGCTTGACGGCATGGCGTGGTAGCTCCTCCTTCTACGTTGGAGCCTCACCATGCTCAAGATCGTTCCAGATCCACCCCACCGGTCCCTCTGCCTTGAAGACACCCTGATCCAGGCCACGGATTACGCGCTTTGCGCTGCAACTGTCGTGCATCAGGCAATGCTGCTGCAGCCCAAGTCCCCAGCGTCGATTTTGATGATGACCTCAATGCATGAACTGGAGACCTTGAGAGCTTTGCTCGAGTCCGCAATAGCCCAAGTGCAGATGCCCAGTGAGCCTCGGACTATGCATTGACGTGTCGCTGATGTACTGCCTGGGCCGGCCTCTTCGCGGATCCCCTCCCAGGCACTCCCTCAGCCTTGAAGACTGCCGTGCTCCTGTAGGAGCGGTTCACCCGCGAATAGGCCCGTACAGGCTGAAGCAATCTTGGGGAAACTGAACAATGTCCACAGAAGAAACCAAATTCACCGTCGGCAAAACCACCTTCTACCAAGGTGAAAACCAGACCCATCCGCTGTTCCGCATAGAAGCCGGCATCCCTTGTCAGAGTGCGCGGGAACAGGCATCAGAGCTGATGGGTTACGCTCGGGATATGACGTTGGACGGCCTGATGGAAGACAAGCCCCAGCTGATCTGGGCTTCGCACTATCTCTGCGCCTTGGCCAAGGCGCTGATGGATGATGCCGAGTTGGGCATGATGAAAGACTCGGACAACTCACGGTAAAAATTCGCACAATGTGGAAGCCGCCTTGCGTTGCGAAAGGGCCGCGAAGCGGCCCCGTAACCTATTGGGCAAGAGACTGGCCAATTATCAAAT
>NZ_JBICJS010000050.1:0-24081 GCF_043103305.1 Pseudomonas sp. YQ_5
CTCATGCCATGCGGTGTGGCTTTGAGGGTATGGCGGTAGAGGTGCGTCGTCTGGGAGACCGAGCGCCGCCCGCGCGGCGCATCGCGAGCTGTGCTCGCTCCTACGTTTGTTTCGGTCCAGTTATTTCTGGGGGATTTGCGCGCGGGCGCTTTGGGGCATGTCGCGATATTGCGCCGAACAAACAAAACGGTCGCGCGCGCCTGTCACGGCCGTTACTGGCCCGAAACAGACGTAGGAGCGAGCGCAGCTCGCGATGCGCCGCGCGGGCGGCGCTCGGTCTTGCAGGCGCAGAAAGTGTTGTGGCGAGCCCCTGGCAGCCAAACCCAATCTCAAGTCAAACGCCCATAAAAAAGGAGAGCCTAAGCTCCCCTTTTCAGCAACCCTCAGCTTCAGCCAATGGTCATCAGGCTGGCGTTACCACCCGCCGCCGCAGTGTTCACGCTCACCGCCCGCTCAATCACCAAACGCTCCAGCGCAATCTGGTGATCACCGCTGGACAGTCCGTGCACCCCAACGATCGCCCCGGCACGTTTGGCCACCTGCTGGCATACGCCGCGCAACTGGTCCGAGTCGCCATGGTGGATCACGGCGTCGAACGCCACTTCATCCTTGTTCCAGTCCGCGACCAGCTTCACCTTGGCCTGCAGCTCACGCGGCAGGCGGGCGCGCAGGGCTTTGCCCGGTTCACCGTCAACCCATACCGCCGAGCTGCCAACGGCCAGTACTGCGGCCAGCTGCGCCAGCAGGTCGGTTTCGTTGTCGGCCAGGCACAGTACGTGCTCACGCGGCAAGATGGTGTAGCTGTTGCGCTCGCCGGTCGGGCCAGGCAGCAGGCGGGCGATGCCGCTCTGCGACTGGCTGGCGAACTGGCTGCACAGCGCGACCAGGTCGGCCAGCTGGTTGCTCTCGGCCCAAGCCTTCAGGCCGTGCAGTGGCTTGACCAGCTGTTCGTGCACGGTGCGGTCCGGCATGCCTTCGCCGTCCTGCTGCTGGAAGTGGCGGCCAATGGCGTCGGCCGGACGGGTCGACAACAGGCGGTACAGGTACAGCGGGCCGCCGGCTTTCGGGCCGGTGCCAGACAGGCCTTCACCACCGAACGGCTGCACGCCCACCACGGCACCCACAATATTGCGGTTGACGTACATGTTGCCGGCATTGGCGGTTTCCACCACTTTGGCAATGGTCTCGTCGATGCGGGTGTGCACGCCCAGGGTCAGGCCGTAGCCGGAGTTGTTGATCTGCTCGATCAATTGGTCCAGGTTGCGGCGGTTGTAGCGCACCACGTGCAGTACGGGACCGAAGATTTCACGCTTCAGTTCGTCGAAGCTTTCCAGTTCGATCAGGGTCGGCATGACGAAGGTGCCACGCTTGATCTCGGCAGCATCGGCAATGGCCACTTGGTAGACCGAGCGGCCTTTCTCGCGCATGCCCTGAATGTGCTTCTCGATGCCGGCCTTGGCTTCGGCGTCGATCACCGGGCCGATGTCCACGGCCAGGCGGTCCGGGCAGCCCAGGCGGCTTTCAGCCATGGCGCCCTTGAGCATTTCGATTACGCGGTCGGCGGAGTCTTCCTGCAAGCACAGCACACGCAGGGCCGAGCAACGCTGGCCGGCACTGTCGAAGGCCGAGGACACCACGTCGATCACGACCTGTTCGGTCAGTGCCGAGGAGTCGACGATCATCGCGTTCTGGCCGCCGGTTTCGGCGATCAGCGGGATCGGGCGGCCCTGGTTGTCGAGGCGGCCAGCGACGTTGCGCTGCAGCAGGCGGGCCACTTCGGTGGAACCGGTGAACATCACGCCTTTGACGCGTTCGTCTCCTACCAGGCCGGCACCGACGGTTTCACCGCGGCCTGGCAGCAGTTGCAGCACGCCTTCGGGGATGCCAGCTTCCAACATCAGGCGCACGGCCTGGGCGGCGATCAGCGGGGTTTGCTCGGCAGGCTTGGCCAGTACCGGGTTGCCGGCAGCCAGGGCTGCGGCCACCTGGCCGGTGAAGATCGCCAGCGGGAAGTTCCAGGGGCTGATGCACACCACCGGGCCCAGCGGGCGGTGGGCGTCGTTGCTGAAGTCGTTGCGTGCCTGCACCGCGTAGTAGCGCAGGAAGTCCACGGCTTCACGCACTTCGGCGATGGCGTTGGCGAAGGTCTTGCCGGCCTCGCGGATGAGCAGGCCCATCAGCGGCTGGATTTCGGCCTCCATCAGGTCGGCGGTGCGTTCCAGAATGGCAGCACGCTCGGCTGGCGGGGTGGCCTGCCAGATCGGCGCGGCGTTCAGTGCGCACTGGATGGCGTTGTCCACGTCGGCAACGGTGGCTTCTTGCACGTGGCCGACCACGTCGCGGTGGTCCGCCGGGTTCAGTACCGGTGTGGCAGCGCTCTCGCTGGCGGCGCAGGCCAGCAGCGGGGCAGCCTTCCAGTCGTTGTGGGCGGTGGCCAGCATGGCGCAGGACAGCGATGCCAGACGGTGTTCGTTGGCCATGTCGATGCCGGCCGAGTTGGCCCGTTCAGTGCCATACAGATCGCGTGGCAGCGGGATACGCGGGTGCGGCAGACCGATACTGCCTTCCTGGGTACCCATGCGCTCGATGCTGGCCACCGGGTCGGCGACTAGTTCCTGGATGGAAATCGAGTGGTCGGCGATGCGGTTGACGAACGAGGTGTTGGCGCCGTTTTCCAGCAGGCGGCGCACCAGGTAGGCCAGCAGCGTTTCATGGGTGCCGACCGGCGCGTACACGCGGCACGGGCGGTTCAGCTTGCCATCGGCAATCTTGCCAACCACTTGCTCGTACAGCGGTTCGCCCATGCCGTGCAGGCACTGGAACTCGTACTGGCCCGGGTAATAGTTCTGCCCGGCAATGTGGTAGATGGCCGACAGGGTGTGGGCGTTGTGGGTGGCGAACTGCGGGTAGATGGCTTCTGGCACGGCCAGCAGCTTGCGGGCGCAGGCCACGTAGGACACGTCGGTGTACACCTTGCGGGTATAGACCGGGTAGCCTTCCAGGCCTTCGACCTGAGCACGCTTGATCTCGCTGTCCCAGTAGGCGCCTTTTACCAGGCGGATCATCAGGCGGTGGCGGCTGCGCTTGGCCAGATCGATGACGTAGTCGATCACGTACGGGCAGCGCTTCTGGTAGGCCTGGATAACGAAACCGATGCCGTTCCAGCCAGCCAGGGATGGCTCGAAGCACAGGCGCTCGAGCAGATCGAGCGAAAGCTCCAGGCGGTCGGCTTCTTCGGCGTCGATGTTCAGGCCGATGTCGTACTGCTTGGCCAGCAGCGTCAGCGACAGCAGGCGCGGGTACAGCTCTTCCATCACGCGCTCGTACTGGGCACGGCTGTAGCGCGGGTGCAGGGCCGACAGCTTGATCGAGATGCCTGGGCCTTCGTAGATGCCGCGGCCATGCGAGGCCTTGCCGATCGAGTGGATGGCCTGCTCGTAGGACGCCAGGTATTTCTGCGCGTCGTGCTCGGTCAGTGCGGCTTCGCCGAGCATGTCGTAGGAGTAGCGGAAGCCTTTGGACTCGAAGCGGCTGGCGTTGGCCAGTGCTTCGGCAATGGTCTCGCCGGTGACGAACTGCTCACCCATCAGGCGCATGGCCATGTCGACGCCCTTGCGGATCATCGGCTCGCCGCTCTTGCCGATAATGCGAGTGAGCGAGGAGGTGAGGCCGGTTTCGTTGTGGGTGCTGACCAGCTTGCCGGTCAGCAGCAGCCCCCAGGTGGCGGCGTTGACGAACAGCGACGGGCTGTTGCCCAGGTGTGGCTGCCAGTTGCCGGTACTGATCTTGTCGCGGATCAGCGCATCGCGGGTGCCTTTGTCGGGGATACGCAGCAGGGCTTCGGCCAGGCACATCAGCGCCACGCCTTCCTGAGAAGACAGCGAAAACTCCTGCAGCAGGCCCTGGACGACACCGGCACGGCCGCCGGCGCTTTTCTGATTGCGCAGTTTTTCAGCAATGCTTGCGGCCAGCTTGTTGGTGGCTTCGGCCAGCGGCGCGCTCAGGCGCGCCTGCTCCAGCAGCATTGGCACCACTTCCTGCTCGGGGCGGCGGTAGGCAGCGGTGATTGCCGAGCGCAGTACCGACTGTGGCAAGATGCTCTCGGCAAATTCGAGGAAGCACTGGTGGCTGTGGTCGGCCTGGATTTCACCGGCATCGTCGGCCGGGTTGCTGGCATGACCGTTGAGTTCGGTCAGGGTTGCGCCACCCTCGAGCTTCTCCAGGTAATTGAAGATCGCTTGCTTGATCAACCAGTGAGGTGTGCGGTCAATGGACTGCGCAGCTGCTTTGAGTCGCTCACGGGTCGGGTCGTCGAGTTTGACCCCAAGGGTGGTAGTCGCCATTTCTTATCCTCGTTATTGCCACGGTTGTGGCCTAAGCTGGCATCAAGAGTAGCTGTAGGACAATTCGGGTGCAACTAGGTGCAACCTGAATTTTTTGTGTAGAAGGTGCAACTCGTCCGATAGCCATTCCCGCCCCCTGAAAAGGGGCGTTTTTGGTGTGATTTATTCTGAAAAACCGGTTTTTTACTCCCGAAAGGAGCAAAAAATGGGCTTTGTCGGAAAATGCACTGGCAGGTGCAACTTGCAAAAGAAAAATGGTTGCACCTTCTTTGCGTTGTTGCATAGCATTCGCCGCCTGGGTGCAACCGCCATCGCTGCGGTTGTGCATGATAAAAACAAACGCCAGGGCACACGCATGGGCAATCCACTAACGATCACCTTCGTGATCTACATCGCAGCAATGGTGCTGATCGGCTTCGCCGCCTATCGCGCCACCAAAAACCTTTCCGATTACATTCTGGGCGGTCGCAGCCTGGGTAGCGTGGTTACCGCGCTGTCTGCCGGTGCCTCCGACATGAGTGGCTGGCTGCTGATGGGCCTGCCCGGTGCCATCTACTTCGCGGGCCTGTCCGAGGTCTGGATCGCCATCGGCCTGACGGTTGGTGCCTACCTGAACTGGCTGTTCGTGGCTGGCCGGCTGCGCGTGCAGACCGAGCACAACGGTGACGCGCTGACCCTGCCGGACTATTTCTCCAGCCGTTTCGAAGACAATAGCGGCCTGCTGCGTATCATCTCCGCCATCGTCATCCTGGTCTTCTTCACCATCTACTGCGCTTCCGGCATCGTTGCCGGTGCCCGTCTGTTCGAGAGCACCTTCGGCATGTCGTATGAAACCGCGCTGTGGGCTGGTGCAGCGGCGACCATCGCCTACACATTCATCGGTGGTTTCCTGGCTGTGAGCTGGACCGACACCGTGCAGGCCACGCTGATGATCTTCGCGCTCATCCTCACCCCGGTGTTCGTGCTGATCGCCACCGGTGGCTTCGACCAGACCTTCGCCGCTATCGAGGCGGTGAACCCGGCGAACTTCGACATGCTCAAGGGTGCCACCTTCATCGGTATCATCTCGCTGATGGGCTGGGGCCTGGGTTACTTCGGCCAGCCGCATATCCTGGCGCGCTTCATGGCCGCTGATTCGGTGAAGTCGATCGCCAAGGCGCGCCGCATTTCCATGACCTGGATGATCCTGTGCCTGGCGGGTACCTGCGCCGTAGGCTTCTTCGGTATCGCCTACTTCTCGGCCCATCCTGAACTGGCAGGCCCGGTAAGCGAGAACCACGAACGTGTGTTCATCGAACTGGCCAAGATCCTGTTCAACCCATGGATCGCAGGTGTCCTGCTGTCGGCCATCCTGGCCGCGGTCATGAGTACCCTGAGCTGCCAGCTGCTGGTGTGCTCCAGTGCCTTGACCGAAGACTTCTACAAAGCCTTCCTGCGCAAGAATGCTTCGCAGATCGAGCTGGTGTGGGTCGGCCGTCTTATGGTGCTGGCCGTGGCCCTGATTGCCATCACCATGGCCGCCAATCCGGAAAACCGCGTGCTGGGCCTGGTGGCCTATGCCTGGGCCGGCTTCGGTGCTGCCTTCGGCCCGGTGGTGCTGATTTCGGTGCTGTGGAAAGGCATGACCCGTAACGGCGCGCTGGCCGGTATCGTGGTGGGTGCGCTGACGGTGATCCTGTGGAAGAACTTCGACACCCTCGGGTTGTACGAAATCATCCCGGGCTTCCTGTTCGCCAGCATCGCCATTGTTCTGGTGAGCAAGCTGGGTAGCCCTTCGCAGGCGATGGTCAAACGCTTCGAAGCGGCTGACGCGGCGTATCACGCCGACAAGTAACACCCGTTGAATTGGCGGCGCCTGCTTTGCGGGTGCCGCCAATCAGCAGCCAGGCCTGACTCCGCCTGCAAGGCAAGGTAAACTTGCCGCCTTCGCAGGAGTTGCCATGAACTATCGTCACGCCTTCCACGCCGGCAACCACGCCGACGTCCTCAAACACATCGTGCTGACCCGTCTCATCGCCCTGATGTCGCGCAAGGAGCAGCCTTTCGCCTATATCGATACCCACGCAGGGCTCGGCCTGTACGACCTGCAGGGTGACCAGGCAAGCCGCACCGGCGAGTACCTGGAAGGCGTAGCCCGCCTGTGGAATCGCGATGACCTGCCGGCCATGGCCGACGACTACCTGCGCATCATCAAGCGCCTGAATGCCGATGGCGAGCTGCGCTACTACCCGGGTTCGCCGGAACTGGCACGTCGTCTGATGCGCCAGCAGGACCGCGCCCTGCTCAACGAGAAACACCCCGAAGACGGGCCGCTCCTCAAAGAAAACATGAAAAAAGACCCGCGCGTGACCGTGCACCTGGGTGAAGGCTGGCATGTGCCGCGGGCCTTGCTGCCGGTGCAGGAAAAGCGCGCGATCATGCTGATCGACCCGCCGTTCGAGCAGGCCGATGAGCTCAAGCGCTGCACCACTGCCATGAAAGAGGCGATTGGCCGCATGCGCCAGACGGTTGTGGCCATCTGGTACCCGATCAAGGACCAGCGTTCGCTGACCCGCTATTACCAGGACCTGACCAGCACTGGTGCGCCGAAACTGTTGCGGGTTGAGCTGTATGTGCATCACCAGGACAGCCCTCAGGGGCTGAACGGCTCTGGCCTGGCCATCGCCAACCCGCCGTGGGGGTTGGAGGATGAGCTTAAGGAGCTGCTGCCATGGCTGGCCAAAGAGCTGGCACAAACCGCCGGTAGTTACCGCATGGACTGGCTGATCGCCGAGTAAACCTGAGCGGGTTTGCCCGCGAACACCGGCAACGCCGGTGCCATCCACCGCGTGACGGCTTCGCGGGTGAACCCGCTCCCACAAGGGGGCGGTGTGCCTCCAATGTTTGCGTTATAATCCCGCCCTTTAGCCGCCATCCGCCCAAGAGGCCGCTGGCGCATTTCTACCGAATGAAGAGGCTAATCCCTTGGCATTGACGATTCTTGGCCTGTCCGGCGCCCTTAGCCATGACCCTTCCGCGGCCCTGTACATTGACGGCAAGCTGATTGCCGCCGCCGAAGAAGAGCGCTTCGTGCGTGACAAGCATGCGAAGAACCGCATGCCCTACGAGTCGGCGAAGTTCTGCCTGGAACAGGCAGGCATCAAGCCGTCCGACGTCGACGTGGTAGCCATCCCGTTCGCCCCGATCAGCCTGTTCGGCAAGGCGCGGTGGCACTATGCCAAGCGCTATTGGTACGCCCCGGATCGTGCACTCGATGCCATCCTGATGGGCAACCGTCGCTACAAGCGTTATCGCAAGAAGATCGTCTGGTGCCTGGAGCAACTGGGCTTTGACCCGAAAAAGGTCAAGATCGAGCCCGTCGAGCACCACCTGGCCCACGCTTCCAGTGCTTATCACTGCTCGGGCTTCAAGGAAAAAACCGCAATCCTGGGCATCGACGGCAAGGGCGAGTACGCCACTACCTTCTTTGGCTACGGTGAAAACGGCAAGATCCACAAGATCAAGGAATTCTTCGACCCTGACTCGCTGGGTGGCCTGTACGGTGCCATCACCGAGTTCCTGGGCTTCGAAATGCTCGATGGCGAGTTCAAGGTCATGGGCATGGCGCCGTATGGCGACGCAAGCAAGTATGACTTCTCGCGTCTGGCCAGCTTCGAGAACGGCGAGCTGGTCATCAACACCGAGTACGCCAACGTTATCGGCCTGCGCCGCTATAAAGAGAAGGGCAAAGGCTTCTACTTCTCGCCGAAGCTGATCGAATGGCTGGGCCCCAAGCGCGAAGGCGACATCGCCGACGAGCCGTACATCCATTACGCCGCCAGCATGCAGGCGCTGTTCGAGAAACTGGCGCTGCAGATGATCGACCATTACCTGGGCGACACCCTGCGTGAAACCGGCAAGCTGGCCTTCGCTGGCGGCTGTGCGCTGAACGTCAAGCTCAACCAGAAAATCATCGCCCGTCCGGACGTGAAAGAGTTGTTCGTCCAGCCAGCCTCCGGCGACGCCGGGACTGCCGTTGGCGCCGCAGCCTATGTTTCGCACGCCCGTGGCGTTCCGGTCGAGAAGATGGAGCACGTCTACCTCGGCCCGTCGTACTCCAACGAAGACGTGATCGCTGCCTGCGCCCGTCACCCGAACCAGCCAAAGTGGCGCAAACTCGAGAACATGCCGCAGCAGATCGCCCAGATCATGGTCGACGGCAACCCGGTAGCCTGGTTCCAGGGCCGCATGGAGTTCGGGCCGCGTGCCCTCGGTGGCCGATCGATCATCGGCTGCCCGAGCGTGGAAGGCGTGGCTGACCGCATCAACCACCAGATCAAGTTCCGCGAACGCTGGAGACCTTTCTGCCCGTCGATGCTCGACACTGTCGCCCCGCAGATGATCAAGGTCGACCATCCCGCGCCGTTCATGACCTTCACCTTCGAAGTCGCTGAAGAGTGGAAGACCCGCGTGCCGGAAGTGGTGCATGAGGACGGCACTTCGCGTGCCCAGGTGCTCAAGCGCGAGTACAACCCGCGCTACTACGACATGATGAAGGCGCTGGAAGACCTGACTGGCAACGGCGTGTCGCTGAACACCTCGCTGAACCGTCGTGGTGAACCGATGATCTGCTCGCCGACCGATGCGTTGAACATGTTCTTCGGCTCGGACCTGCAGTACCTGATCATGGAAGACATCCTGGTTGTGAAGGACGGCGCGGCCCCGTATGACCAGCCGCTCTGAACCGCGCATCCTGCAGTTCTGCCATGGCTATGACGGGCCGTTCCTGGACTGTGCCCGTCAGTACGCCAGCCTGTTTCAGGGGCGTGGGTACCAGGTGACTACGGTGTTCCTCACCGGCGCCGCCGACGCGCAGGTAGCGGCTGGCTGTGCGTCGGAGGAGGTGCTGTTCCTTGAGTTCAGTTCCAAGGACGTGCGTGGTCTGAAACTCGGCGCCATCCGCGCATTGCGGCGCATTGCGGCCGAACGCAATTTCGCTTTTTGCATCGCCCATCGCTTCAAGCCGATCTACGTTGCCCTGCTGGGCACCGGCCTGCCAGTGATTGGTGTGCACCATGCCTTTGGCGACTACCAGCGCAAAGGCCGCCGCCTGTTCGCGAACCTGTTCAGCAAGCGTCTGAGCCTGCTGGGTGTTTCGGACGCGGTACGTGACGATATGCGCCGTTGCTTGCCTCAGTGGCCGGCCGAGCGCATTCAGACCCTGTACAACCGCATCGACATCGACGCCCTGCAAGCAGCCCTGGTGCCGCGCGCTGACGCACGCCAGGCCTTGGGCCTGGATGCTCAGGCGTGGATCGTCGGCAATGTTGGGCGCCTGCACCCGGACAAGGATCAGGCCACCCTGTTGCGCAGTTTTGCCCAGGCACTGCCGGGGCTGCCGGCTGGCGCCCGCCTGGCAATCCTCGGCAAGGGGCGTCTGGAGGCCAAGCTCATGGCGTTGGCCGCCGAGCTTGGTATTGCCGGGCAAGTCGACTTTCTTGGCCAGGTGCCGGATGCGCGCCGTTACTTTCAGGCGTTCGACGTGTTCGCTTTGAGTTCGGATCACGAGCCGTTCGGCATGGTTCTGCTTGAAGCGATGGTTGCCGGTGTACCGGTGCTGGCCACGGCCTGTGGTGGTGCCCGCGAAGTGGTCGAGGGCGTTGGCGTTCTGTTCCCGCTGGGCGACGCCGCGCAGCTGGCCCAGGGCCTGAAGCACATGGCCGTACTGGATGCTGAACAGCGCCAGGTCTGCGCCAGGCACATGCTGCAGCGCCTGCGTGAGCGTTTCTCTGATCAGGCGGTGCGCGAGGCCTTCTGGCAACTCCCGCAGGTGCGCGCGTTGGTGGGGCAGGCCTGATGCTCAATCGTATCCAGGCCTTCCGCGAACGCGGTTGGCAAGCTATCGATGCCAAGGCTTATGGCCAGGCGTGGGCGCGCTTTGGCGGCAGTGTCGCCACCCATCCGCTGGTGGTCGAGCAACTGGCGGACCTGGCACAAATCCCGGTGCGTTACCTGGGCTGGCACCAGGCTGGCGAGCTGAAAGCCGCGATCCCGGTCTGGGGGCGTCACCTGGCGCTGTCCAAGGACGTGCTGAAGCGTGCTGGCAAGAAAGCCCTGTTCGACCTCGGCAACGCCGAGATCATCCTGCCGGCGGCGCCTGATGCCGCTGCGCCGTTGCGCCATACCGTGCGTTACCTGTCCGAACTGAACCTGGGCCGCTTCAACGGCCTCAAGGCGCAGAAGGAGCAGTTGGCCATGGCCCGGGCGCCTGAAGACCTGTCGAAGAAGTTCCGCTACAACCAGCGCCGTGAACTTCGCCTGCTGGAAGAGGCGGGTGGTGTGGTACGCCCGATCAGCGACTTCAGTGCTCAGGAAATCGCCAGCATGTACTGCGACCTGTTCCTGCGCCGCTGGGGCTTCCCTGCCACCGGTGCCGAGCGTATGGCCGATGTGCTGGAGCGCCTGCGTGAGCTGCTGATCGGCTCGGTGTTGCTGCTGGACGGTAAGCCGATTGCCATCCAGCTGGTGTACCGCGTCGAAGCGCCGGAGTGGATCAGCGTCGAGTACATCAATGGCGGTGTCGACCCTGAAACCAAGGCCTTCAGCCCAGGCAGCGTGCTGAGCTTCCTCAATACCCAGGCCGCCTGGGAAGATGCCCGGGCGCGCAACAAGCCGCTGCGGTTCTCGTTCGGCCGTGCTGACCGTGAGTACAAGGACCGATGGTGCAACCCTGTGCCGGTGTATCAAGCGTGAGCCGCAAGCAGCAGTTGCTCAAGCGCCACCGGCGCAACAAACGCCTGGGGCTGCTGGCGGGCCTGGTTGCGCTGGTCGCCCTCGGTGTTTTCAGCTGGTGGTGGCTGCCACTGCTGTTGTTGCCGCTGCTCTGGGCTGCCCATGAGGCCTGGTTTGCCGACCACCTGTTCTATGCACCGGGTGAGGACTATGCCTACGACTTCGGCGATCAGGTGCAGCAGGTTCCAGCCAGCCTGCACGATGGCTGGCTCAAGGCTGATTGCACGTTGCAAGGCGACGAAACCCTGGTGCTTGAACTGCGGCTAAAAAGCAGCTGGTTGGGGCGCTTTCTCGACCCTCGGGTCGAGCTGCTGGCTGGCGAACAGGCCGATCGGCAAGCGTTCGAGCGTGGCGTCGATGGCGTGCGCTTCCTTAACCTGACGGGTCTTGCTGCGCCACTGCAGGCCGGTACGTTGCGACTGCGCGGCCGGCATTGCCGGCTGCAGGGTCAGTTGCGCCTGTGGATAACCCCCTCGGTCGAGCTGCAGCGGCGCCGGGTGATGGTGATCGCGCCACATGCCGATGACGCCGAGTTGGCCGCGTATGGTTTGTACAGCCAGGCCGACGAAAGCTGGGTGGTGACCCTGACTGCCGGTGAGATAGAGGCCGAGCACTACCAGCAGATGGGCCTGGCAAAGGCCGAGGCCGCGCGCCTGAAAGGTCGCCTGCGTGCCTGGGACAGCATCGCCGTGCCGCGTTGGGCCGGTGTGCCGGAGTCGCGTTGCATACAGCTAGGTTACTTCTGCCTGCAGCTGCCTGCCATGCAGGCCGCACCCGATCAGCCGGCTGCCTCACGTGAGGCAGACCTGGCCGATATCCGCGTGTTCCGCCAGTTCAACCCGTTCCCGTTACCGGGCGACCGTGATGGCGCGCCCACCTGGCACAACCTGCTGGCCGATTTGCGAGCCTTGCTGGAACTGGCCAAGCCAGAGGTGCTGGTGATGCCGCACCCGCAGTTAGACCCCCACCCGGACCATATCTGCGCTCAGGCGGCGGTGCTGGAAGCCTTGCAAGGTATGGCCTGGCAGCCACAAACCTTGCTGTGCTACGCCAACCACCTGCACGATAACGACCGCTGGCCGATGGGCAACAGTGGTGATGGCGTAGCCTTGCCGCCGCAATTGAGCGCCGCCCAGGCCTGGGCGCCCTGCAGCCTGGTGCTGGACTGCGCGACCCAGCGCGACAAGGCCATGGCCCTGGGCATGATGCACGACCTGCAGCCGCCGGCACCGTTCAAGCGCCGCCTGCGCCGCGTGCTGCAACGCTGGCTTGCCGGGCGACAGCCATCGCCTTATGGGGAGAACGAATTCTTCCGCAAGGCCGTGCGCCGACACGAACTGTTCTGGCGGCGTGAGCTGTAAGCACGCCCCATGGTTGACCGCGAAGGCGCAGAGCGCCCAAGGAAAGCAATGAAAGTCCTATTTCTGGTACAGAAGGAACAGCGGGCCATTCTTGACCGCCTGTACGATGGCGTCGCGGCCAACTGCGAGTGCGACCTGCGCTGGCTTACCAGCCAGGATCAACGCAACCTGCGCCGCTACTTCAAGCGAGAGGTGCAGGTCGAGCGCTATGACCGCATCGTGTTTTTCCTGCGTTTCAAGCAGGAGATCCGTCAGGTGGCCTTTATCCGCACGGTGCCGAACCTGGTGATTCTCGAGCACGACGCCTACCAGAACTACATCCCGTGCAAGTACACCGGCAAGTTCAGCGCTCATTACCGCCAGTTGCCATGGGCGCGGGTGATCAGCTCCGGCTATATGGTCAGCGAGCGCCTGCGCCAGGAAGGTTTTGACGCGGTGTTCGTGCCCAAGGGCTATGACGAGCAGTTGCTGGCCGACCAAGGGCGCGAGCGTGACATCGAGCTGGCCTTTGTCGGCAGCGTCAACAGCGTGGCCTATAGCGGCCGCAAGGCACTGCTGGACGAGTTGGGGCAGGTCGAGAACCTGCTGGTAACCCGTACCAAGTCGGGCGAGGACTACTGCAACACGCTCAACCGTATTCGTTTCTTCGTCAGTGCCGATGTCGGCATGGGCGAATACATGATCAAGAACTTCGAAGCCATGGCCTGTGGCTGTGTGTTGCTGGCGTACGACCAGGGCGAGGAAGAGAACCGTGCTCTGGGTCTGCAAGACATGCACAACGTGGTGTTCTATGACAACATCCCGACCCTTCAGGAAAAGCTTCGTCACTTGCGCGAGAACCCCGAGCTGGCACGGCAGATTGCAGAAAATGGCCGCCAACTTGCGGTTTCCCGTTTTAGTTTCGGCGCAGTTGGACGTAGCATCGTCGACCATATGCGCCCGGCGCTCAGGCCCCACCCGCCATTGTCTGCATGGCAGCGGCTGCGCCTGAAGCTGGGCATCTAAACAAGAGCTTTCGCGCCCAGGAGCGGGTCGTTGAAGGCCGATAGTCGTAATGCGGAGGGAGTCCGGTGCGCTTTTCAAATGAGAGTGACGTCACGCTCGTCGTGACCAGTTGTGGGCGGTTCGATCTGCTCAAAGACACCCTTGAGAGTTTCGATCGCTACAACACCGCGCCCATTCGCGAGGTATTCATCACCGAAGACTCTGGCGACGATGCTGTGCATGCCGCTGTGCCGGAGCACTGGAAGCCGCACTGCAAGGTGTTCGTCAACCGGCCAAAACTTGGTCAGTTGCCGTCTATCGACCTGGCCTACAGCCACGTGAAGACGCCTTACATTTTTCACTGCGAAGACGACTGGCAATTCTACCGCCAAGGCTTTGTCGAAGACTCGCGGGCCATCCTGGATGTCAGTCCCCACCTGCTGCAGGTGTGGTTGCGCAGCCATGCCCACGATCTGGCCATCCACAGCCCGTACATCCACTTGGGCGATCGTCAGGTGATCGCCGGGGTGCCGTGTTATCCGCTGCTGTCCGACAAGGCCGAGTGGCAGGCGTTCTCGCTCAACCCTGGGCTGCGCCGATTGAGCGATTACCAGCGCTGTGCGCCGTTTGCCGCCTATGCTGGAGAAAAGGCGCTTTCCCGTCGCTACGCTGAGTTAAATCTGACGGCGGTCACCTTGGAGGGTGATGCAGTATTGCACACTGGATTCGGCAATCACGTGACCTTGCCCATTGAAGTGGAGCGTAAGGCCAAGCGCCGTCAGCGTGATCGGATGAAGCTGGCGTTGGCGCTGGTTGCGGGGACCTTGATCGGCATGGGAATCACCTTTTTTGTTCAATGAAGTCACTGTCCCACCTGACTTGAGCGGGAGAGGACCCATGAACATCGTCAATATGATGTGGGCGGGTGGAACGCCCTACATGTCGATTCACAGGGTGCATCGGCAGGTCTTGTCGAACGCGGGTGCCGACGCCCGGATCAGTAATTGGCTGCTGCTGGGGAGCGGGCTCTGCTGTGGGCTCGGTTCGACCCGGGAATGGCATATGCCCTCACGTGCGCTCAAAGGGCGGCACTTGTGGCGCTTGCTGCGCCCATGGCTGCGCATGCGGTTGCGCAAGGCACTGGCCGAGGCGGGGGCAGAAATCGTGCTGCTCGATGGTATTGGCGTCGCTCGGTTGGTGCTGCCGTTGTTGCAGCGTATTCCCCACGTACGTGCCAAGGTACTGTTCCATGGCACGACGCGTCTGAATGCCAGCGATATCCGCTTGTTGCAGATGTTTCCGTCCGAGCGGCTGAGTGTTGCGGCGGTATCACGGACGTTGGCCGAGTCGCTGGAGTGTGATCTGGGTAGGCCGGTGCAGACACTGCGCATGGCGCTTGACCCGCGTGCATTCGTCGAGCCTTTGCTGAGCCGTGATCAGGCCAGGCAGGCGCTGCGGTTGCCCCACGGCGCCGGAGTGATGCTGGGTGCGGTAGGGCGGTTGGTAGAGAGTAAAGGTTTCGAGATGCTGATCGAAGCATTCGCCAGGGCCAGTGCACGGCAGCCGGACCTGCAACTGGCGATCATTGGCGAGGGGCCGCAGCATGCCATGTTGCAGCAGCGTATCAACGCGCTGGGCCTGGCTGGGCGCGTTCATCTGCGCGGTCACCGCGAAGACCTGCAGCAGCTGTATCGGGCATTCGACTGGCTATTGGTGCCTTCGCGTTCCGAAGGCCTGGGGCTGGTGGTGCAAGAAGCGGTGATGGCCGATGTACCGGTGGTGTGCAGCGACCTGCAGGTGTTCCGCGAGCAGTTGCACGATACGGGTGGCTACCTGCCGGTTGCCGACGAAAGCGCCTGGGCTGAGGCGATCGAGCGCTGTGCGGTGCTCAGTGCATCGACGATCGCCGCGAAGCAGCGCCAGGCACTGGCGCCGGAGCAGGCCTGGCAGGCATTCTGCAGCGGCTCGCAGAGCCTGTTGCGCAGTTGACGCTCAGCGTGTCAGCAAGGCTGCCTCGAAGGCGGCAAGGGGGAACCGGTCGCCCAGGTTCTCCCGCTCGATATAGCGCACCATGTGCTGCACATTGCGTCGAATCATGCGAGCCGACAGCGGCGGGCGTAGAAAACGCATGTCGGCCACGTCGATCAAGCCCAGACGCTGGTCGGGGGTGACCACCACATTGCCCAGGTGCAGCGAACGGAAGTAAACGCCGCTGCGGTGCAACTGGCGGATCAGTTCGATCAGGCGTGGCAGGTAAATGTCCCAGCTGAATCCGTCGTCGCGCGACATCTGCAGCAGTGTCCGCCCAGGTAGCGGGCGATACAGCACCGCAGTGCGGCCCGGCAGGTCGAGTTTGTGCTGGCTGATCACTTCGAGGGTGGGGATGCCCAGTTGCGTCAGGCGCGCGGCGTTATCGACGAAGCGCTGCGAGTAAGGGCGTAGCAGTGCAGATGAAATCAGCCGCTTCCTACGAAAAACCTTGAGGAAATTTCCATCTGTGAGCAGGTAGACTTTGGCGCCATGGCTGTCTGCCTCAAGCACCTGTGCGCCAAGTGTCAGCTGATCGAAGTCGACCTGGGTGAGCCGGGAGCATTGCATGAATAGGGCCTTGTCGTCTGGCGAGCAAAATGACCGGCAATAATGCCGAAAATAATGTTGTAGCACCATGGATGGTGTTTTTGATTCATCGGGGGAAAGGATGTTGTATCAAAAAAACTGGGCACGAGCCTGGTTAGGATTGGGTCTGGTCTGGTTCCTGGCGGCGATTGCCCTGGCACCCAGCAACAAGGTTTATCAGCAAGGTCTGGTGTTGTTCTTGTGGCTGCCAACGCTGGTATTGGCCTGGTCGGCCCGAGGTGTGCTGGTGCAAGCCTGGGGGCGGCAACCGGCGCTGTGGGGGAGTGTGCTGCTGCTGCTGGCCTGGAGCGGTCTGAGCCTGGCCTGGTCGCCCGCCGAGGAGCCCGGGCGCGAGCTCAAGCGCTTGCTCTACATCCTGGTGTTCCTGCTGGCGTTTCCGCTGTTGGCCCAGCTTGGCCAGGCCCGCATTCGTCAGCTATTGCTGCTTGGCAGCGCGTTGCTGGCCCTCGCTGCGTTGGTCTCCATCCTCAAGTTCTATGGGGTGCAGCATAAGCCTTTGCTGGTCAGGCTGGCGGGTATTGGCGAGATATCCCACCCCATCCTGGGGGCTTATGTCATTGGTTCGGCCTTGCTCTTGATGCTCTACGAGCCACCTCGGCACCGTGGCTTGCAGTTGTTGTGGCTGGCGGCACTGGCTTGCCTGGGTGCCTTCGCCATTTTCAGCCAGAGCCGTGGCGCGATTCTGGCACTGGTGATTACCGTGGTGATGGCGCCGCTGTGGTTCCGTGACCGCCACAGCCGGGTGTTTTCTGTTCTGGCATTGCTTGCCACCGGCCTGGCCTTTTTGGCCGTGTACGACCTTATCGCCCACCGGGGTTCATCCTATCGGCCGGAAATTTTCCATGCTGTGGTCGAGATGATTGCCGCGCACCCTTGGACTGGTCTTGGCCTGGGGGCTCATTACGAAGTGAGCGCCGTCGGCAGGCACTTTGATCATTCCCACAACATGTTCACCCATGTTGCCGTTGAAATGGGCTTGCCCGGCATGTTGCTGTGGGTAATGGTATGGCTGCTTACGCTGGGCGAAATCGTGCGCGCCCGCGGCACCCTGTTCGGCAAGGTCCTGCTGGGGTTCTGGGTATACTCGACCCTGGCCATGCAGTTCGATGCCGCCAGCCTCACCGGTACGCCACGTGCCGAATGGTTCATCAGCTGGCTGCCGGTGGGCCTTGCCATGTTGCTGCCATGGGGGCGTGCCGAAAATGACGCCTGTGGTAAAATTGCCGGTTCAACCTGAACAGCGAGCTCGATAATGGCCGAAACACCGCGACCAGCGGAGCACACCTCCAGCCTGAAGATCTACTTCCGGCTGTTGAGCTATGTGAAACCCTATGTCGGCATTTTCCTGCTGAGCATTGTCGGTTTCGTGATCTTTGCCTCGACCCAGCCAATGCTGGCCGGCATTCTCAAGTACTTCGTCGATGGGCTGAGCAACCCCGAAGCGGTATTGTTCCCCAACGTACCCTACCTGCGTGACCTGCAATTGCTGCAGGCGGTGCCGCTGCTGATCATCCTGATCGCTGCGTGGCAGGGCCTTGGCTCGTTCCTCGGCAACTACTTCCTGGCGAAGGTCTCTCTGAGCCTGGTGCATGACCTGCGGGTGGCTTTGTTCAACAAGCTGCTGGTGTTGCCCAACCGCTACTTCGACAACCACAACTCCGGGCACCTGATTTCGCGCATTACCTTCAATGTGACCATGGTCACCGGCGCTGCTACCGACGCCATCAAGGTGGTGATCCGCGAAGGCCTGACCGTGGTGTTCCTGTTTGCCTATCTGCTCTGGATGAACTGGCACCTGACCTTGGTGATGGTCGCCATCTTGCCGGTGATCGCGGTTATGGTCAGCATCGCCAGCAAGAAATTCCGCAAGCAGAGCAAGAAGATCCAGGTAGCCATGGGCGACGTCACTCACGTTGCCTCGGAAACCATCCAGGGGTACCGCGTGGTCCGTAGCTTCGGTGGCGAGGCCTATGAGGAGCGGCGATTCGACCAGGCCAGCCAGAGCAACACCGACAAGCAACTGCGCATGACCAAGACCGGCGCGCTGTACACACCGATGCTTCAGTTGGTGATCTACAGCGCCATGGCTGCGCTGATGTTCCTGGTACTGTTCCTGCGCGGGGATTCTACTGCCGGTGACCTGGTGGCCTATATCACCGCTGCCGGCCTGCTGCCCAAGCCTATTCGCCAGTTGTCGGAAGTCAGCTCGACCATCCAGAAGGGCCTGGCAGGTGCCGAGAGCATCTTCGAGCAACTGGACGAAGCACCCGAAGTGGACACCGGTACTGTCGAGAAGGAACGTGTGGAAGGGCGCCTGGAAGTGCGTAACCTGAGCTTCACTTACCCGGGTACCGAGCGTGAAGTGCTGAGCGACATCAGTTTTGTCGCCGAGCCCGGGCAGATGATCGCCCTGGTCGGCCGCTCCGGCAGTGGCAAGTCTACCCTGGCGGCCCTGATCCCGCGTTTCTATCACCACGACAAGGGGCAGATCCTGCTCGATGGCGTGGAGATCGAGAACTATCGCCTGCGCAACCTGCGCCGCCATGTTTCGCAAGTCACCCAGCATGTCACCCTGTTCAACGACACCGTGGCCAACAACATCGCCTATGGTGATCTGGCTGGCGCGCCGCGCGCAGACATCGAGGCCGCCGCGGCCGATGCCTATGCCAAGGAATTCGTCGACCGGCTGCCAAAGGGCTTCGATACTGAAGTGGGTGAGAACGGTGTACTGCTTTCTGGTGGCCAGCGCCAGCGCCTGGCTATTGCCCGTGCGCTGCTTAAAAACGCGCCGTTGCTGATCCTCGACGAAGCCACTTCGGCGTTGGATACCGAGTCCGAGCGGCATATCCAGGCCGCTCTGGACCACGTGATGCAAGGCCGTACCACGCTGGTGATCGCCCATCGCCTGTCGACCATCGAGAAGGCCGACCAGATCCTGGTCATGGACCAGGGCCGCTTGGTCGAGCGCGGTACTCACGCCGAGCTGCTTGCGGCTAATGGCCATTATGCCCGCCTGCATGCCATGGGGCTGGATGAGCCGGCCAAGGCCGATATCACCTGAACCCTCCTTGATCGGGGCCGTCATGGCCCCGATTGTCACGGGAATTTTCCAGGGATGATCTGGCCATAAAGCCATTGACTACCCTGTGCTAATATCCTGCCCCTGTTCATTATTTCCATATGGGTTGCCCATGAAGTTGTCCATGCCGCGTTTCGATCAAGCCCCGGTACTGGTGGTCGGCGATGTCATGCTCGACCGCTACTGGCATGGCGGTACTTCGCGTATTTCGCCTGAAGCGCCAGTCCCGGTGGTCAAGGTCGATCAGATCGAGGATCGCCCCGGCGGTGCGGCCAACGTTGCCTTGAACATTGCTGCGCTGGGCGCGCCGGCTTCGCTGATCGGCGTTACCGGCCAGGATGAGGCTGCCGACAGCCTGGCCAACAGTCTGCAGGCTGCCGGTGTCCGTTCGGTATTCCAGCGCATCGCGCACCAGCCGACTATCGTCAAGCTGCGGGTCATGAGCCGTCACCAGCAGTTGCTGCGTATCGATTTCGAAGAGCCGTTCGCCACCGACCCGCTGTCGCTGGGCGCGGAGGTCGATGGCCTGCTCGAAGGCGTCAAGGTGCTGGTGCTGTCCGACTACGGCAAAGGTGCATTGAAGAATCACCAAGACCTGATCCAGGCGGCGCGCGCCAAGCGTATTCCGGTGCTGGCCGACCCCAAGGGCAAGGACTTTTCCATCTACCGTGGCGCCAGCCTGATTACCCCGAACCTCAGCGAATTCGAGACCATTGTCGGCCGTTGCGTCGATGAAGCCGAACTGGTCGCCAAGGGCTTGCAGCTGCTGCAGGACCTGGACCTGGGTGCCTTGCTGGTCACCCGCGGTGAGCATGGCATGACCCTGCTGCGTGTTGGTCAGCCGGCGTTGCACCTGCCAGCACGGGCACGCGAAGTGTTCGATGTGACCGGTGCCGGCGATACCGTCATCTCCACCCTTGCCGCGGCCATTGCCGCGGGTGAGGACCTACCCCATGCGGTGGCCCTGGCCAATCTGGCGGCGGGCATCGTGGTCGGCAAGCTGGGTACGGCTGCCATCAGCGCCCCTGAACTGCGCCGGGCCATCCAGCGTGAGGAAGGCTCCGAGCGCGGCGTGCTGGGCCTGGAGCAATTGCTGCTGGCCATTGATGACGCGCGGGCGCACAACGAGAAGATCGTCTTTACCAATGGCTGCTTCGACATCCTGCATGCCGGGCATGTCACCTACCTGGAGCAGGCGCGGGCTCAGGGTGATCGCCTGATCGTTGCGGTAAATGACGATGCCTCGGTAAGCCGCCTGAAGGGGCCGGGCCGGCCGATCAACAGTGTTGACCGGCGTATGGCTGTACTGGCCGGTCTGGGCGCAGTGGACTGGGTGATCAGTTTCCCGGAAGGCACCCCGGAAAACCTGCTGAGCCAGGTCAAGCCGGATGTGCTGGTGAAGGGTGGCGACTATGGCATCGATCAGGTGGTGGGCGCTGATATCGTCAAGGGCTATGGCGGCACCGTGAAGGTGCTGGGGCTGGTCGAGAACAGCTCGACCACGGCGATTGTCGAGAAAATTCGCAAGAACTGATCTGGCCTTGGGGTCGCTGTGGCGGCCCTCTGCAGGGGCGGGTTTACCCGCGCCTGCAAGAAGGTGAAAGCTCCCGGGATGTCACTTGTGCAGCGAAGTTCGCGCCCGCTCCAGCAGCGCTCGTGCCTTGTCGCCAAACCGTTGCAAGTGCGACGCCCGTTCAGGCGTGCGTTCCACCAAACCCTGCTGCTTCACCCAATCCTTCCAGCGTATCCGTTCATCTGCCACCACCCAGCCTTCCTGCCGGGCAAAACTCTCTGCCAGGTACAACCCACGCGTACTCGCTGGCACCAGTTCATCCTTTTTCAGCGTATACAGCTCTGCCAGTGGCTGGCCGTCCTTCAATGGCATCAGGTACAGGTCGGGCCGTTTGCGGTTGAGCCGCGCCACCAACTGGTCGCCCTCCAGCCGTTCGTCAACGTGGAACAAGCTGAGTTTCTTGGCGTCCCGGGGCACTTGCAGGCGCATGTCATAGATCAGCTGTAGCGAAGCGGTGGGCAGGTGCACATAGGCCCGTGGGCGCTCCAGTAGCATCAGTTTGCCGCAATGCACCGGGCGTGCGGCACCGGACTGGGGCGCCAGCACGAAGTGGGGTGTTTCGCGGTAGTGCAGGGCGGCGGCGTAGGGTACGGGCAGCCAGGTGTCGTTGAAGCGCCCGCCCAGCCAACCTTCCGGGGTTTCCAGCAGGCACTCCTCGGCCACTTCCTGTACAGCGGTGTGCAGCGGCAGGTTCAGCTCCTGCGCCGGCACATAACCGGAAATCAGTTTCAGCACCACATCGCCACGGTCTTGTCGGCGCTGACGCACCAGTACCCAGTAATCGCGGTTCTGCCAATGCAGCGTGAGGCGCACTGACACGCCCAGGTTGGCCAGTTCGACCACGAAATGTTGCGCGTCGGGTAACTGGATGGCCTTGCGCCGTTGCTGGGTCTGGGCAAAGTTCAGCGGCATGCCGATGCTTTGGTAGATCAAGCCTTCGGGCGTGGCCTCGACATGCAGTGGCAGTGTCTTGAAGTTGCTCGGGTTCTTGCGGATCAACGTTCGCGCCACGAGGCTCCTCCTTGCGTCGGGTCAGTCTCCAGGCCCTGAGTCGTAGGCCTGAGGTAACTCAATGCTGGCCCAGGATGCGGGCGACGGTGGCCACATTGTGGGCCAGGTGCAACGGGTTGATGGTGCCGACAATAGCACTGCTGACGCCCGGGTGGGCAAACAGCAGCTCGAAGCTGGCCTGCACCGGGTCGACGCCCGGGGCCAGGCAGATGTGCCCGCTCGCCAAGGCCTTCTTTACCAGGATGGCCTTGCCGTGTTCGGCAGCGTAGTCCAGCACCGGGCGTTCTGCCTGTTCGTTGAGGTTGTAGGTGACCATGGCGCAGTCGCCTTGCTCCAGCGCTTTCAGGCCGCCGGCGACGGTCTTGCCGGACAGCCCGAAACCGAGGATCTTGCCCTCCTGCTTGAGTTCGGCCAAGGTCTGGTAGACCTCCTGCTGTTCTAGAATGGCCAGGTCGTTGCCATCGGAATGCACCAGCACCAGTTCGATGCGGTCGGTTTCGAGCCGGCGCAGGCTGCGCTCCACCGAGCGGCGAGTGTGGGCGGCGCTGAAATCGAAATGCGACAGGCCTTCCTCGAACTCTTCACCGACCTTGCTGACGATTACCCATTCATCACGTTGGCCGCGCAGCAGCGGGCCCAGGCGTTCTTCGCTGTGGCCATAGGCCGGGGCGGTGTCGATCAGGTTGATGCCAAGCTCGCGGGCCTGAGCCAGTAACAGGCGGGCGTCTTCATCGCCGGGGATAGTGAAGCCCGTGGGGTACTTCACGCCCTGATCGCGACCCAGCTTGACCGTGCCGAGGCCCAGTGGCGAGACCTTGAGGCCGGTGCTGCCCAGCGGGCGATGGAATTCGTGCAGGGTTGGCAGGCTCATGGCAGCAGTTGCTCCCAGGCCGGTACGCCCAGCGGAGGGCGTGGCAGGTCGGTCAGGTCGGCCTGTGCTTGTGGACGAATGCCGTCGCGCTCCAGGTGGCTGATCACCCGGTCGCTGAAGTCCGGTGCCAGTGCCAGCTTGGTCGGCCAGCCCACCAGCAGACGCTGCTGGTCGGCAAGGAAGGCGTTGTCCGGGCGTACCAGGCCAGATTGTGCAGGCTCAGCGCGGTCGACGCGCAGTGTGGCCCAGCGCACCAGGCTCTGATCGACCCATGGCAGCAGGCTGGCGATTTCCTTCTGCGCTGCAGCAATCTGCGCTGCAGGCTCGCGCGCCACGCCATCGGCTTCGGCCAGGTCCCCACCGAGGTACCAGACCCACTGGCCATCGGCTGCCGGATGGGTGGTCACCGTCACCCGAGGCTTGGGCCCGCCGCCGAGGCAGTGGGCGTACAAAGGTTTGAGGTTCGGGCCCTTGGCCATGACCATGTGCAGCGGGCGGGTTTGCATGGCCGGCTGATCCAGGCCCAGCGCCTGCAGCAAGCCTTCGGTGCCGGCTCCGGCGCTCAATACGATGCGCTGGGCACGGATTTCCCGGTCGTCCACGCGCAGGCCAACCAACGCATCACCTTCACGCATGGGTTCGATGCGTTCACCTGCCAGCAAGGACTCGCCGGCCAGCTCGGCCAGGTTGGCCAGCAGGCTCGGGACATCGACCACCAGTTCCGCCAGGCGATACACCTTGCCCTTGAACGCGCGGTCCTGAAGTGCGGGTGGCAACTGGTCACCCTTGACCTGATCGACCCGGCCGCGCACGGCCTTGCTGGCGAAGAAGCTTGTGAGGTTGCCGGCCAAGGTGCCCGGCGACCACAGGTAGTGGGCATCGGAGAGCAGGCGGGTACGCCCGAGGTCGAGTTCACCGTTGCCGGCCAAGGCCTCGCGCCAGCGGCGCGGCATGTCGGCGATGGCTTCCGAGGCGCCGGTCAGGGCGCCGTGCAGGGCGTATTTGGTGCCGCCGTGGATGATGCCCTGCGACTTGATGGTCTGCTCGCCGCCAAGGCTGGCGCGCTCCACCAGTACTGTCGAGTAGCCCAGGCGGCGCAGGCGGGCATTGAGCCAGAGGCCTGCGACCCCGGCGCCGACGATCAGCACGTCAGTGGAAATGGCAGATGGCATGGCGATACCTCGAAGACTGGGACAGCTGGCAAGTATACAGGGTCAGGCACACGGGGGATCGTGTGAGGGCTAACAGAGGCTCGGCTTGAGGTTTTTCGCGCTTGTTAGATCGAGCGCCGCCCGCGCGGCGCATCGCGAGCTGCGCTCGCTCCTACGTTTGTTTCGGGCCAATTATTCCTGTGGTATTTGCGCGCGGACGCTTTGGGGCATGTCGCGATATTGCGCCGAACAAACAAAACGGTCGCGCGCGCCTGTCACGGGCGTTACTGGCCCGAAACA
>NZ_JBICJS010000051.1:0-375 GCF_043103305.1 Pseudomonas sp. YQ_5
CTGCCGGTGACAAACCGGAGGAAGGTGGGGATGACGTCAAGTCATCATGGCCCTTACGGCCTGGGCTACACACGTGCTACAATGGTCGGTACAGAGGGTTGCCAAGCCGCGAGGTGGAGCTAATCTCACAAAACCGATCGTAGTCCGGATCGCAGTCTGCAACTCGACTGCGTGAAGTCGGAATCGCTAGTAATCGCGAATCAGAATGTCGCGGTGAATACGTTCCCGGGCCTTGTACACACCGCCCGTCACACCATGGGAGTGGGTTGCACCAGAAGTAGCTAGTCTAACCTTCGGGAGGACGGTTACCACGGTGTGATTCATGACTGGGGTGAAGTCGTAACAAGGTAGCCGTAGGGGAACCTGCGGCTGGAT
>NZ_JBICJS010000052.1:0-35587 GCF_043103305.1 Pseudomonas sp. YQ_5
CTGGCGCTGAAAATGCCAAGCCGAGTGATAGAGGCCATCGATCAACCAGTAGGACAAAGCAATTTGACGCCCCTGCCCCCAGGTTATAGCTTGGAGTCATGCCCCAACCCCTTCGAGATTCGAGTGCGAACGTGGAACAGAACAGCCGGGCCCTGATCGACGGCTTCAACCGGAAAATCGACTACCTGCGGATGTCGGTCACCGACCGCTGTGACTTCCGTTGCGTGTACTGCATGGCCGAAGACATGCAGTTTCTGCCGCGCCAGCAAATCCTCAGTCTCGAAGAACTGTTCCAGGTGGCCGAGCGCTTTGTCGCCCTCGGCACCCGCAAGATCCGCCTGACGGGTGGCGAGCCACTGGTACGCCAGGGCATCGTCGACCTGTGTGGGCGCATCGCCGCCCTGCCCGGCCTGCACGAGCTGTGCCTGACCAGCAACGGCTCGCAACTCGGGCGCCTGGCTCAGCCGCTGTTCGACGCCGGCGTGACACGTCTGAACATCAGCCTGGATAGCCTGGATGCCGACCGTTTCAAGCAACTGACCCGCACCGGCGACCTTGCCCAGGTAATCGCCGGCATCGACGCCGCACGCCAGGCCGGTTTCAAACGCACCAAGCTCAACTGCGTGGTACTCAAAGGCCGTAACGACCATGAACTGGTCGATCTGGTGCGCTTTGCCATCGAACGCGAGCTGGACATCACCTTCATCGAGGAAATGCCGCTGGGGGTGATAAGCGAGCATGAACGTGACGAATCGTTCTGCTCCAGCGATGAAGTACGTGAACGCCTGGCCGAGCAGTTCACGCTGATCGAATCGACCGAATCGTCCATGGGGCCGGCCCGCTACTGGCGCCTGGCCGAAGCCACAAACACCCGGGTCGGCTTCATTTCCCCGCACAGCCACAACTTCTGCGCCACCTGCAACCGCGTGCGCCTTACCGTCGAAGGCCGCCTGCTGCTGTGCCTGGGCAACGAACACTCGGTAGACCTCAAGCACGTGCTGCGCGCCCATCCTGGCAACCCCGAACGCCTGGAAAAGGCCATTCGCGACTCGCTGCACCTCAAGCCCTATCGCCATCACTTCGAAGTCGGTGGCGATGTGCAGATCCTGCGCTTCATGAACATGACCGGCGGCTGAGCAGCCGTCTCAGGACTTCCATGATCGTCCCGCCCTCCCCCGATGTGCTGCGCGTGCTGTTCACCCTCAAGGGGTCGATCGTCAAACGCATTGCCCTGCGCTGCCTGACGGTGACACTGCTGGCCGCGCTGATCGTGCTGGTCGAGCGGCATTTCCCGGCGTATTTCTACCCGGTCAGCGCCACGCCATTCACCTTGCTGGGCCTGTCGCTGTCGATCTTCATGAGCTTTCGCAACAACGCGTGCTACGACCGTTGGTGGGAGGGGCGCAAGGCCTGGGGCAAGCTGATTATAGAAACTCGCTCGTTCGTGCGGGAAAGCATGGTGATCGCCGACGAAACACTGCGCAACGAACTGCTGCGCAACTTGTGTGGCTTCGCTCATGCACTCAATGCCCGGCTGCGTAACGAGGACGAACGGGTAGCTGCCAGACCGTGGCTGGCCCAGGCCGATGCGATCAGCCCGCACAATGTGTGCGACGGTATCCTGCGTGAAATCGGCGAACACTGTTCACGGTTGGCCGCGCAGCAACAGATCAGCGAATGGCGCTACAACCTGCTGGAACAACGCCTGGTGGGCCTGACCGAAGTGCAGGCCACCTGCGAGCGGATCAAGGGCACGCCTTTGCCGTTCCCCTACACGCTGCTGCTGCACCGTACCATCTATATTTTCTGCCTGCTGCTGCCGTTTGCCCTGGCCGAGCCGCTGGGCTGGCTGGCACCACTGTTCACCACCATCGTGGGGTACACGTTCTTCGGGCTGGATGCGATCGGCAACGAGCTGGAAGACCCGTTCGGGCGCGATGAGAACGACCTGCCGACCGATGCCATGGTGCGCACGGTGGAGCGCGATGTGCTGGCCGGATTGGGGGAACAGCAGTTGCCGCCGGCCTTGTTGCCGGTGGGGTATGTGTTGAGCTGACCGTGGGTGGTTGCCTGTTCTGGCCTCTTCGCGGGTAAACCCGCTCCTACAAGGCACAGCAGAGGGCCCGAAACCTGTGCTGTACCTTGCACCGGATAACCCTCAGCCCCGGCTTGCGCAGGGCTCGATCGGCAACAGGTGTTTGACGAAGTTGCATGGCCGGTGCCGTGCATCCAGCTGCTCTGCCAGAATCCCTTCCCAGGCGGTGCGGCAGGCCCCGGTCGAGCCCGGCAGGCAGCACACCAACGTGCGGTTGGACAACCCGGCCAACGCCCGGCTCTGCACGGTCGAGCTGCCAATATCGAGAATCGACAATGCCCGGAACAACTCGCCAAACCCATCGATACGCTTGTCCAGCAGGCACTCGACCGCTTCGGGTGTGCTGTCGCGCCCGGTAAAGCCGGTACCGCCGGTGATCAGCACCACCTGCACCTGTTCATCGGCAATCCAGCTGGCCACCTGAGCGCGGATCTTGTACAGGTCGTCCTTGAGCAGCGCTCGCGCCACCAGCCGGTGACCGACCTCGACCGAGCGATTGGCCAGTAGCGCGCCGGAAGTATCGCTATCGTAGGTACGGGTGTCGCTGACAGTCAGCACGGCGATGTTCAGCGGTACGAAGACCGCATCAAGTTGGACGCGCACGGTGAAGCTCCTTGAAGGGCATTTTCACCACGCTAGAGGCATAGCCCCGGGTGCGTCCAATCGATATGACGTACCGGCCGATCAATGACATCTATCGCAGACGTGGGTTAAGGTCTGCACAATCAGACACCAGGCACTTCCATGGACATCAAGCAGCTCAAGTTCCTCATCGCACTCGACCAGACCCGCCACTTCGGCCAAGCGGCGGCGCTGTGCCATATCACCCAGCCGACGCTGTCCATGCGCCTGCGCAACCTGGAAGACGAACTGGACCTGGTGCTGGTCAAGCGGGGCCAGCGCTTCGAAGGTTTCACCGAGGCCGGCGAGCGCATCCTGGCCTGGGCCCGCACCCTGCTCGCTGCCCACGACGGCCTGCAGGCCGAGGCTGCCAGTTGTCGTGGCCAGGTGGTCGGCAGCCTGCGCCTGGGCACGGTGCCGCTGGCCAGTTTCAACCCCATGCACCTGCTGCTGCCCCTGCGCGAAAAATACCCCGAACTGCACTTTCAGCTCAGCTCGCTGAGTTCGGAACAGGTCATCGACGGCCTCAGCCGCAACCAGCTCGACCTGGGTATCTGCTACCTGGACCAGGTCAATACCAGCTTCTTCGAAGTGATCGAACTCGGCACCACCACCATGGGCCTGCTGCACGACACGCGGCACTTCCAGTTCGCCAGCGACCGACTGCGCTGGGACGAGCTCGGCGATATTCCGCTGGGGCTGCTGAGCAAAGGCATGCACTACCGCCAGTCTCTGGACCTGAGCTTCCGTAGCCGTGGTCTTGAACCCAATGCGGTGCTTGAGAGCGACTCGAGCTTCCAGCTTATCCAGGCCATCAACACCGGCATATGTTGCGCGATCATGCCACTGGACTGCGGCCTGGAAGACCTCAGCGAGCACCTGCGAATCCTGCCGGTGGCCGACGCCGCCATCCTTAGCCCGGTCGGGCTGCTGCTGCGCCGCAGCGAGCCGCGCTCGGCGATTGCCGAGCAATGCTTTGCCGAGGCCGGTGGGCTGTTTCAGGCCACCTGATCGGCGGTAGCCTGGCGATACTGGCGCGGCGTAAAGCCGGTCAGTTGCTTGAACTGGCGGCTGAAGGCGCTGTGATCGGTGTAGCCGCAGCGCATCGCCACTTCAGTGATCGGCAGCTCCGAATGCAGCAGGCGGTGGGCATGCTCCAGGCGCGCCTTGTGGATCATCTGCCGGGGCGTGAGGTGGAACACCCGCTTGCAGTAGCGTTCCAGTTGAGCCACGGAGATACCAGCGATGCGGGTCAGCTCGCCCATGCTGATCGGCTGATGAAAATGCCGGCGGATGTGCTCGTCAACCGCCGCCAGGCGCTGATAGGCAGGGTGGCTGTCGGCGGCTGACTGCAAGTCGACCGAGATGCCGACCAGGCCGATGATTTCGCTGGCAGGGTTGTACAGCGGGCGCTTGTGGGTCAGGCACCAGCCAGGCTCACGGCTGCCGTAGAGGTGCAGCTCCAATTGGTCCTCCAGCACCAGGCCTTCCTTGAGAACACGTCGATCCTGCTCGGTATAGCCGGGGCCAAACTGTGCCGGAAATACCTCGGCGCTGGTCTTGCCTAGCAGCGGTTGCAGGCGCTTGAGGCCACAGCGCTGGACCAGTGTGTTGTTGGCCAACGCATAGCGGGCAGCAGAATCCTTGATGAAGACTGCGGCGTTGGGGATGGCGTCGAGCATCGGCAGCAACAGCGATACGCCGGCGAGCAGGGCCTCAAGGGTGGCGGGGCGGTGCTGGTCGAGGGACTGGTAGAGGGTTGCCAGGGGGGCGTCGGTCATCTGTCGGTTCTCTGCTGGCTGGGCCGGCCTCTTCGCGGGTGAACCCGCTCCTACAGGGCCCCCACAGATTTCGAATTCTGCGCCGTACCTGTAGGAGCGGGTTCACCCGCGAAAGGGCCGGCACTAGCACTGCATCTCTCAAACCCTTATCCGGTATGGCTTTGAGCCTATCCCCCCGCTTTGCGCCTTACCACTGTTTTTCTGCAACTGTGCCGATTTCGTCATTCCCTGTGCAGAAAACCATCAAGAACCGCCGCCCGGATCGGTCCACTCTATGCCCCACGCAAGCCGCCCAAGTCCTACAAGAGCGCGGCCCAAAAAGCCGCATCTCGTGACATCAGACCTGCCTATCCAATAACCAACAAAAAGGCGAACCCATGTCAGGCAAATTCAAAAAACAGTTATCACTGCTGGACCTCACCTTCATCGGCCTAGGCGCCATCTTCGGCTCCGGTTGGCTGTTTGCCGCCAGCCATGTCTCGGCCATCGCCGGCCCGGCCGGCATCCTCTCCTGGTTCCTGGGCGGGTTCGCCGTACTGTTGCTGGGCATCGTCTACTGCGAGCTGGGCGCCGCCTTGCCCCGCGCCGGTGGCGTGGTGCGCTACCCGGTGTACTCGCACGGCCCGCTGTTGGGCTACCTGATGGGCTTCATCACCCTGATCGCCTTTTCCAGCCTGATCGCCATCGAGGTGGTCGCCTCACGCCAATACGCCGCCGCCTGGTTTCCCGGGCTCACCAAGGCCGGCTCCAGCGACCCGACCGTGCTCGGCTGGCTGGTGCAGTTCGCCTTGCTGGGGCTGTTCTTCTTTCTCAACTACCGCAGCGTGAAAACCTTCGCCAAGGCCAACAACCTGGTCAGCGTGTTCAAGTTCATCGTGCCACTGCTGGTGATCGGCGTGCTGTTCACCTTCTTCAAACCGGAAAACTTCGAGGTCCAGGGCTTTGCCCCGTTCGGTCTGTCCGGGGTGGAAATGGCGGTATCCGCCGGTGGCATCATCTTCGCCTACCTGGGCCTGACGCCGATCATTTCGGTGGCCAGCGAGGTGAAGAACCCGCAACGCACCATCCCCATTGCACTGATCTTGTCGGTACTGCTGTCCACCGCCATCTACGCGCTGCTGCAACTGGCTTTCCTTGGCAGCGTGCCGACCGAAATGCTGGCCAACGGCTGGGCCAGCGTGACCAAGGAGCTGGCACTGCCCTACCGTGACATCGCCCTGGCCCTGGGTGTGGGCTGGCTCGCCTACCTGGTGGTGGCCGACGCAGTGATCTCGCCAAGCGGCTGCGGCAACATCTACATGAACGCCACCCCACGCGTGATCTATGGCTGGGCGCAGACCGGCACCTTCTTCAAGTACTTCACCCGCATCGATGCAGAATCCGGCATCCCGCGCCCGGCCCTGTGGCTGACGTTTGGCTTGTCGGTATTCTGGACCCTGCCTTTCCCATCGTGGGAAGCGCTGATCAACGTGGTGTCCGCTGCCCTGGTGCTGAGCTACGCCGTGGCCCCGGTCAGCGTCGCCGCCCTGCGCCGCAATGCACCACACATGCCGCGCCCGTTCCGGGTCAAGGGCATGGCCGTGCTTGGCCCGCTGTCGTTCATCATCGCTGCACTGATCGTGTACTGGTCGGGCTGGAACACCGTGTCGTGGCTGCTGGCCCTGCAGATCGTGATGTTCGTGCTGTACCTGCTGTGCAGCCGTTTCGTACCTACCCAGCACCTTTCGCTGGCCCAGCAAGTTCGCTCGTCGGCGTGGCTGATCGGGTTCTACGCGGTGACCATCCTGCTGTCGTGGCTGGGCAGCTTCGGCGGCCTGGGCGTCATCGGCCACCCATTCGACACCGTGGTCGTGGCGGCCTGCGCACTGGGCATCTACTACTGGGGCGCCGCCACGGGTGTACCTGCCCACCTGGTGCGTCTGGAAGGCGACGACGAAAGCGAAGCCTGCGCTGAAACCATTAACGGCCGCCCTGTCGCCGTCGCTTCCTGATCTTTTAAGCAAGGGACAAGCCCATGAAACAGATTCACGTCATCGACTCCCACACGGGTGGCGAACCAACCCGCCTGGTGATGAAGGGCTTTCCGCAACTGCGGGGCCGAAGCATGGCCGAACAGCGTGACGAACTGCGCGAACTGCACGACCGGTGGCGCCGCGCCTGCCTGCTGGAGCCACGCGGCAACGATGTGCTGGTTGGCGCACTGTACTGCCCGCCAGTGTCGGCCGACGCCACCTGCGGGGTGATCTTCTTCAACAACGCCGGTTACCTGAACATGTGCGGCCACGGCACCATCGGCCTGGTCGCCTCGCTACAGCACCTGGGCCTGATCACACCAGGTGTGCACAAGATCGACACCCCGGTCGGCCAGGTCAGCGCCACCTTGCATGAAGATGGCGCCATCACCGTCGCCAACGTGCCCTCCTACCGCTACCGCCAACAGGTTGCGGTGGACGTGCCCGGCCATGGCGTGGTGCGCGGCGACATCGCCTGGGGCGGCAACTGGTTTTTCCTTGTATCCGAACACGGCCAGAGGATCGAGCTGGATAACCGCGAAGCGCTGACCGAGTACACCTGGGCCATGCTCAAGGCCCTGGAAGCCCAGGGCGTCACCGGCGAAAACGGCGCGCCCATCGACCACATCGAACTGTTCGCCGACGCCCCCAACGCCGACAGCCGCAACTTCGTGATGTGCCCCGGCAAGGCCTACGACCGCTCCCCATGCGGCACAGGCACCAGCGCCAAGCTGGCCTGCCTGGCTGCCGACGGCAAGCTAGCCGAAGGCCAGACCTGGGTGCAGGCCAGCATCACCGGCAGCCAGTTCCATGGCCGCTACGTGCGCGACGGCGAACGCATTCGCCCGTTCATCACCGGCCGCGCCTACATGACCGCCGACAGCACCCTGCTGATCGACGAACAAGACCCGTTCGCCTGGGGCATCTGACCCCGGTCTTTTCCCGACTGAACTTTGCCAGGAGTGACAACAATGAATGACAACATCTTCACCGGCACCATGCCCGCCCTGATGACCCCGTGCACCGCCGAGCGCAAACCGGACTTCGACGCCTTGGTGCGCAAGGGCCGCGAGCTGATCGAGGCCGGCATGAGCGCGGTGGTGTACTGCGGTTCGATGGGTGATTGGCCGCTGCTGACCGAGGCCGAGCGCCAGGAAGGCGTGGCGCGCCTGGTGGCGGCCGGTATCCCGACCATTGTCGGCACCGGCGCGGTGAACACCCGTGAGGCGGTTTCGCACGCTGCGCATGCCGCCAAGGTTGGCGCCGCCGGCCTGATGGTCATCCCACGCGTGCTCAGCCGCGGTGCTTCGCTGATCGCCCAGAAGCACCACTTCTCGGCCATCCTCGCTGCCGCGCCGAAACTGCCGGCGGTGATCTACAACAGCCCTTACTACGGCTTTGCCACCCGCGCCGACCTGTTCTTCGAACTGCGCAGCGAGTTCCCCAACCTGATCGGCTTCAAGGAGTTCGGCGGTGGCGCCGACCTGCGCTACGCCGCCGAACACATCACCTCCAAGGATGACGATGTCACCCTGATGGTCGGTGTCGACACCCAAGTGGTGCATGGCTTCGTCAATTGCAACGCCACCGGCGCCATCACCGGCATCGGCAATGCCCTGCCGCGGGAAGTGCTGCAACTGGTGAGCCTGAGTAAACAGGCGGCCAAAGGCGACGCCCGTGCCCGCCGCCTGGCGCGCGAGCTGGAAGCGGCGCTGGCGGTGCTGTCGTCGTTCGATGAAGGCTGCGACCTGGTGTTGTATTACAAGCACTTGATGGTGCTCAACGGCGACACCGAGTACAGCCTGCACTTCAACGCGACCGACGCACTGACCGACGCTCAGCGCAACTATGCCGAACAGCAGTACACGCTGTTCCGCAACTGGTACGCCAGCTGGTCGGCTGAGCAAAACATCGCCTGATTCAAAGCCGAGCCGCAGCCTCCCTGTGGGAGCGGGTTCACCCGCGAACACCGGCGAAGCCGGTGCCAGACACCGAGTCGCCTGCTTCGCGGGTGAACCCGCTCCCACAGGAGTCGCGGCGCACCCTCGATCCTGTCTTTTTAGTTTCCAAGGAGGCTACATGCCCCTCACAGGCAACCTGCTGATCGGCCAGAGGCCGGTAACCGGCAGCCGCGAAGCCATCCGTGCCATCGACCCAAGTACCGGTCAGACGTTGGAACCGGCCTACCTCGGCGGCACAGGCGAACACGTGGCCCAGGCCTGCGCCCTGGCCTGGGCGGCATTCGACGCCTACCGCGAAACATCGCTCGAACAACGAGCAGAGTTCCTTGAAGCCATCGCCACACAGATCGAGGCCATCGGCGATGCCCTGATCGACCGCGCCGTGGCCGAAACCGGCCTGCCCAAGGCGCGCATTCAGGGCGAGCGTGGTCGTACCTGCACCCAGCTACGCACCTTTGCCCGGGTAGTGCGGGCCGGCGAATGGCTGGACGTGCGGGTCGACAGCGCCCTGCCTAAGCGCCAGCCACTCCCCCGCGCTGATCTGCGCCAGCGCCAGGTGGCCCTGGGGCCAGTCGCCGTGTTTGGCGCCAGCAATTTCCCGCTGGCCTTCTCGGTGGCCGGTGGTGACACCGCGTCGGCACTGGCCGCTGGCTGCCCAGTGGTGGTCAAGGCCCACAGTGCCCACCCCGGCACCAGCGAGCTGGTCGGCCAGGCGGTGGCGCAAGCGGTGAAGCAGTGCGGCTTACCGGAGGGTGTGTTCTCGCTGCTTTATGGCTCGGGCCGCGAAGTGGGCATTGCCCTGGTCAGCGACCCACGTATCAAAGCCGTTGGTTTCACCGGTTCGCGCAGCGGTGGCATGGCGCTGTGCCAGGCCGCCCAGGCGCGCCCGGAGCCTATTCCGGTGTATGCCGAAATGAGTTCGATCAACCCGGTGTTCCTGTTCGACGCCGCCCTGCAAACCCGTGCCGAAGCACTGGCACAAGGTTTCGTCGCCTCGCTGACCCAGGGCGCCGGCCAGTTCTGCACCAACCCTGGCCTGGTAATCGCCCGGCAGGGACCGGCATTGCAGCGGTTCATCACTGCAGCCGCCGGGTACGTGCAGCAAGCCGCCGCCCAAACCATGCTCACCCCCGGCATTTTCAGTGCCTACCAGGCCGGTATCGCAGTCCTGGCAGACAACCCCTGTGCCCAAACCATCGCCAGTGGCCAAACCGATCAGGGCCCCAACCAGTGCCAGGCACAGTTGTTCGTGACCCAGGCCGAAGCGTTTCTCGCCGACCCGGCGTTGCAGGCTGAGGTGTTCGGTGCAGCGTCGCTGGTCGTTGCCTGCAGCGACGATGAGCAGGTCCGCCAGGTAGCGGAACACCTGGAAGGTCAGCTGACCGCCACCCTGCAACTGGACGAGGCCGACATCGACAGCGCTCGCGCCCTGCTACCCACCCTTGAGCGTAAGGCCGGGCGCATTCTGGTCAATGGCTGGCCGACCGGCGTCGAGGTGTGCGACGCCATGGTCCACGGCGGGCCGTTCCCGGCCACTTCCGATGCCCGCACCACCTCGGTGGGCACGGCGGCGATCCTGCGTTTCCTGCGCCCGGTTTGCTACCAGGACTTCCCCGATGCGCTGCTGCCGCAAGCGTTGAAACACGACAACCCGCTGCAGTTGCGGCGCCTGCTTGATGGTAAACGGGAAGACTGAGCATGGTCGAAACCGCTGAAACCGATATCGCCGTGGTGGGCGCCGGCATTGTCGGCGTCACCTGTGCCCTGCAACTGGCCCGCCAGGGCCATCGGGTAACGCTGGTCGACCGCCAGGCACCCGGCCTCGGCGCGTCTTTCGGCAATGCCGGGCACCTGGCAACCGAGCAAGTGTTCCCGATTGCCGACCTGTCGATCCTCAAGCGCCTGCCTCGCATGCTGCTCGACCCGATGGGCCCGCTGCGCCTGGACTGGAAATACCTGCCCAAGGCCATGCCGTGGTTCACGCGGCTGCTGCTCAACCTGCGCCCGGCGCCGTTCCAGCGCAGCGTGGCTGGCATCCGCACGTTGAACGAAGGCAGCTTGGGCGCCTGGCACCGGCTGTTGAGCTCGATCGGGCGCAGCGAATTGTTTCAAGAGGATGGTTCGTTGCTGGTGTTCGAGAAGCCTGAGTCACGCCAGACACTGGAGGCGTTGCGCACACGCATGCAACAGCAGGCGGTGCCGGTGGACTTCTGGCCGGCCGAAACCGTGCGTGAAGCGGCGCCGCAACTCAGCCCGTCACTGTTGGGCGGACTGTTCTTTCCGTGCACCGGGCACTTCATCGACCCTTATCGGGTGGTGTGCGAATTGTTCGAAGCGGCCAAGGCCAGCGGGGTGCGCTTTGTCCAGGCGCAGGTCGATGGTGGGCAGTTGCACAGTGCCGGCGTGAGCCTTGCCAGCGACCAAGGCATGCTCAATGCACGCCAGGTGCTTGTCAGCTGTGGTGCCCACTCTGCGAAACTGACCGCCGCGCTGACAGGCAAACGGGTGCCGCTGGATACAGAGCGCGGCTACCATCTGATGTTGCCAGGTGAGCACCAGCGCCTGCCGTTTGCGGTCACCTCGCTTGAGCGCAAGTTCATCATGACGCCCATGGCCGATGGCTTGCGCCTGGCTGGCACTGTGGAGTTTGCCGGGCTGCAGGCACCGCCGAGCATGCAACGGGCTTGGCAATTGCACCGGTTGAGCAAGGGGTTGTTCCGGCACGACTTGAGCGTCGCTGGGGCAACGCCGTGGATGGGGTTCAGGCCTTCGTTGCCGGACTCGCTGCCCGTGATCGACAGGGTGTGCGATGGGCGGGTGCTGTTGGCGTTTGGGCATCAGCACCTGGGGCTGACTCAGGCGGCGGTGACGGCGGAATGGGTGGGGCGGCTGGCTGAGCAGGCTGGTGGGCCTGAGATGGCTGCATACCGACTGGATCGGTTTTAGCCTTTACCGGCCTCTTCGCGGGCAAGGCCGCTCCCACAGAGAGGGTGCTGCATCTGAAACCTGTGGTGTCTCTGTGGGGCCGGGCTTGCCCGAGAATGGGCTGCAAAGCAGCCCTTCCAAGCCTCAGCGGTAACGCTCGAGCCAGTGCGCATACGGTGCCGGCAAGGTCCAGGAGGCTTTTTCCACCCCCAGTTCCTTGGCCGCAAAGTAAGCCCAGTGCGGGTCGGCCAGGTGCGCGCGCCCTACCGAAACCAGATCCAGCTGGTTGGCCTGCAATGCGGCCTCCGCCAACTGCGGCGTACCAAAGCCCCACGCCGACGTCACGGGCAGCTTTGCCTCGCGGCGCACGCGCTCGGCAATAGGCCCCATGAACGCGGGCCCCCAGGGGATGTTGGTGTCGGGAATGGTGAAGCCGACACTCACGCTCAGCAGGTCGAGCCCACCGGCCTTGAAGCGACGGGCCAGTTCGATCGACTCTTCCAGGGTCTGCTCATCGCGGCCATCATATTCCAACACACCAAAGCGCGCGGTCAGCGGCAGGTTCTCCGGCCACACTTCGCGCACGGCGGCCAGTGTTTCCAGCAGGAAGCGGCTGCGGTTGTCGAAGCTGCCACCGTAGGCATCGGTGCGCTTGTTGGAGTGCTCAGAGAAGAAGCTCTGGCCTAGGTAGCCATGGGCAAAGTGCAGTTCGATCCACTCGAAGCCGGCATCACGCGCACGGCGGGCCGCATCGACGAAGTCCTGCTTGACCCGGGCGATATCGTCCAGCGTCATTTCCCGTGGCACCTTCGGCAGGTGCGCGCCAAAGGCAATGGCAGACGGGGCAATGGTCTCCCAGCCGCGCGTGTCGTCGGCGGCAATGTGGTCATCACCCTCCCACGGGCGGTTGGCGCTGGCCTTGCGCCCGGCGTGGGCAATCTGGATACCCGGCACGGAACCGGCAGCCTTGATGGCCTGCACCACCGGTACGAACGCCTGAGCGTGGGCATCGCTCCAGATACCGGCGCAACCGGGGGTGATACGCCCTTCCGGCGCCACAGCAGTGGCTTCGACCACCAGCAAGCCCGCACCACCACGGGCCAGCCCGGCCAGGTGCACATGGTGCCAGTCGTTGATCATGCCGTCTTCGGCCATGTATTGGCACATCGGCGGAATGGCAATGCGGTTTCGCAGGGTGACGTCTTTGAGGGTGTAGGGTTCGAACAGTGCGGACATGGGAAACTCCGGGGTCATCTGATTACTGTTGTTCGATCATAATCGAACTATGGCAATTAATGAAACCCCCGTTATCATGTCAACCATGCGAGCCTATAAACATCCCAACCCCGAAGACCTTATCCTTGAACGCCTGCTCTATGCGCTCAGCGACCCCGTGCGCCTGGAAATCGTCCGCCACCTGGCCGGCGTGGCCGAGGCCAGCTGTGGCGAGCTGGACGGAGGTCGGCCGAAGTCGAGCATGTCCCATCACTTCCGTGTGTTGCGTGATGCAGGGCTGGTGCAAACCCGCAATGTCGGGACTACCCATATGAATTCGCTGCGTAGCGAGATGCTGGATAAGCGGTTCCCGGGGTTGCTGGAGTGCATACTGCGCCAGCAGTGATACCTGTGCAGGCCTCTTCGCGGGTGAACCCGCTCCTACAGGGATGGCGATAAGCCTGAGGGTTGCGCTGTGCTTGGCAAAAAAAAGCCACGAGGTCTCCCCCGTGGCTAGTTTCACAACAATGGCCGATTACAGCGCCATGTCGTTCTCGGGCTTGCTCTCAACCGGGTCGCTCGCCGCGCCACCGAACTCAACGCTGGCGTCGATCACCGGCGGTTTCCCCAGCTGCAGCACTTCAGCGGTGTAGTTCCACTCTTTCTGGGTGGCCGCTGCCGAATCGTTCAGCTTGGTGCCGTAGCTCGGCACGATTTCCTTGATCTTGGCCTGCCACTCTGGGGTCGCGACCTTCTCCTTGAACACCGTTTCCAGCACGTGCAGCATGATCGGCGCAGCGGTCGAAGCACCCGGCGATGCACCCAGCAGGCCCGCGATGGTGCGGTCTTCGGACGCCACCACTTCAGTGCCCAGCTTCAGCACGCCGCCCTTCTCGGCATCACGTTTGATGATTTGCACGCGCTGGCCGGCCTGCCACAGGCGCCATTCTTCTTTCTTGGCGTTCGGGAAGTAGGTGCGCAGGGCTTCGAAGCGGTCATCGTCAGACAGCATCAGCTGGCCAGCGAGGTACTCGACCAGTGGGTACTGGTCGATACCGACTTTGGTCATCGGCCACACGTTGTGGGTGGTGGTGCTGCTCAGCAGGTCCAGGTACGAGCCATTCTTCAGGAACTTGGTCGAGAAGGTGGCGAACGGGCCAAACAGGATCACGCGCTTGCCATCCAGCACACGGGTGTCCAGGTGCGGGACCGACATGGGTGGTGCACCGGTCGAGGCGATACCATAGGCCTTGGCCATGTGCTGCATGGCCACGGTCGGGTTCTCGGTCACCAGGAACGAACCGCCTACCGGGAAGCCTGCGTATTCCTTGGCTTCCGGAATACCCGACTTCTGCAGCAGCTTCAATGCGCCGCCGCCGGCACCGATGAACAGGAACTTGGCGTCGGTGGCCGACTCGGTGCCGTCCTTCAGGTTCTTGTATTCGACGTGCCAGGAGCCGTCCTTGTTGCGGGTGATGTCCTGCACTTCGCTGGACAGCTTCAGGTCGAAGCCTTTCTGGGTCTGCAGGTGGCCGACGAACTGACGGGTGATCTCGCCAAAGTTGACGTCGGTGCCGATTGGCGTCCAGGTCACGGCCAGCTTCTGGTTCGGGTCGCGGCCTTCCATCATCAGCGGGACCCACTTGGCGATCTGCGCGTGGTCCTCGGAGTACTGCATCGGGCGGAACAGCGGGCTGGTCTGCAGTGCGTCGTAACGTTTCTTGAGGAACTTGATGTTGTCATCGCCCCACACGAAGCTCATGTGCGGTGTGGTGTTGATGAACGAGTGCGGGTTCTTCAGTACGCCCTGGCGTACCTGCCACGACCAGAACTGGCGGGAGATCTGGAAGGCTTCGTTGATTTCGATGGCCTTGGAGATGTTGACGTTGCCGTCTTTGTCTTCCGGGGTGTAGTTCAGCTCGGCCAGCGCGGAGTGGCCGGTACCGGCGTTGTTCCAGCCGTTGGAGCTTTCTTCGGCCACGCCATCCAGGCGCTCGACCATTTCCATCGACCAGCTCGGCTCCAGCTCGTGCAGCCACACGGCCAGGGTGGAGCTCATGATGCCGCCGCCGACCAGCAGCACGTCTACTTTTTTGGTTTCTGCAGCGTGCGCTTGAATGACGCTTGCAGCGACCGCCAGACCCAGCAAGGTCTTGCCAGCTTTCTTGAACATTGATCATTTCCAGTCAGGAGAACAGAGTGAGGGCCTGTGGCTGGCCCCGGTATAGCGTGTTCTTCAGCGCAGGCTTGTTGTTGATCATTGTTCAGCAGCCAGAGAACCAGAAAACGACTCGGCCTTTAGTCGAATTGACCGACAAGGCTGAATCGTTTTTCCGATTGTATCTGAAATGCCAGCACAAACAAATTGCAGGCCGGAGCGTCAAGGCGACCGGTTGCCCCAGCGGCAGAATGTCACGCCAAAAAACAAAAACCCCCGACCATGTACATGACCGGGGGTCTTGGATCACGCCGCAAGCGTCGCGATCAGGGTACCGCCAAGATTACTGCTGCTGAGGCAGTTTATCGATCGGGCCGCAGCCACCGATGATCTTGGAGATGGAAACCGAAGGGTGGAACAGGTAGTCGTAGGTGCAGTTTTTCGGTTGGTTGTAAACCTGGCCAGTGCAACCCGACAGCAGGGCAACACCCGATACGACAGCAACGGCTACAGTGGCCTTGAACAGCTTTTTCATTACTCAGTCCTTTAAATGAATCATCTTCGACCATCGTCTGATGGCGGCCGAATGATACAGAACCCAGGCAATGGATCCAAGTCACAAAGTGCAATGACTCGTTGCAGGCGAGCAACAAAAAGCCCAGCTGCGTAGGGCCCTTTAGAGTGCGAAACTAACGCCATGAATATGGCGCCTATCACCTGACCTCTTCAAAGCGCCTCCCTATGAACAGCCCAATCCCGACACCCAGTGCAATAATTGACAGAGGTACCATTTTCGACCCAGACCATTCATCTTCGCTGGCAAAGATGCCGAGTGCCCCGCCCGCCGATACCAGCGCCAGCAATTTTTTGCCGGTGTACAGGAAAGTTCGTTCGAACTTCATTTCGCGTATCCCTTCGTGAAAAATCGAGAATTTTTCACGCACCAGGCTTGGATACCAACCCGCTTTTTTAGCGGCCATTTTGACAGCCGACGATTTAGCGCAGTGGCAACTTCGCAGTCATCTATCAACGAATAGTTGGCGCCCTGCTCGTGGCTTGTCAGTCCGCGCAAGCCAATCCCGCCAGTCCGAGTCCGCTGGTGTTGCAAAGCATGATCCATGAAAAAGTGGAGGCGGCGCAGAATCAGGTCGAGACGGCCTTTTTGCAATTGCAGATGTAGGCATATTCACCGGCGGAGCTGCGCACTTTTTACTTACGTTCCAGCATGCCGACTCAAGGTCGCCCAGTACACTTCCAGGCGGGCACGCCCCCGTGCATGAGCGACCTTGCGTCACGATGGGCCTCAACTTGCTTACATATCAAATGCTGACGGCAGAACGATCATGTCCCGAATGGTCACGTTGCGCGGGCGGGTGAGCATATACATCACCGCATCCGCGATGTCGTCGGGCTCGATCAGGCTGCCGCTCTCCTTGGCCTTGCGCAGGTTTTCTTCCGGCCAATCGGCCAGCAGGGCGCTGCTGACCGGGCCAGGCGAAACCGCCCCCACGCGGATACCATGGTGCTTAACCTGCCGCCGCACAGTCTGCACAAAGCCGTTGACCGCCCACTTGGAGGCCGAGTAAACCGGTTCCCAGGGCACCGGGAAATGGCCCGCCACCGAACCGGTCACCACAATGTCACCCTGGCCGCGATCGATCATGTGCGGCAGCACATCATGCACGTTCCTGACCACGGCATTAACATTGAGATTCAGCATACGGTCGATGGCTGCCATGTCGTTTTCAACGAACTCACCGCCCACATAGCATCCAGCATTGGCATGCAGGATATCGAGCTGGCCGGCAACTGCCAGGATGCCCGGCATCAGGGTCGCGCAGCTGTCAGGGACGAGCAGATCGATCACCAACGGCATGGCAGCCTCACCCAACTGCTCACAGGCCCTGGCGAGTAATTGCTCGTCACGGTCAACCATAACCACCCTGGCCCCTGCTGCCACCATCGCAGTGGCGCTTGCCAGGCCTATTCCGGATGCAGCACCGGTGACGGCCGCCACTTTACCCTGCAGGTGCATTCCCATCAGGCATCTCCCCGCGCCCACTCAAGGGCGCTGTTGTCATTATTATGTTGACGTTTACATGCAGCATCACATGCGTGCCGCCATATCTGATGCCAGGGCGCATTACGATGTCAACGTCTACATTTGCATCGAAATATGTAGGCATGTCTGGCCTGCGGGGTCAGAGCAGCAACTGGCCTTCGATTATCTGGCTCTGTGGTGACAGCGAAGGGTCATCTATCTGGTCCAGCAACATGTTGATTGCTCCAATCCCCAGTTTTGCGCTGCTATGGCTGATACAAGGGATAGGTTGGCCGTAGATTTCGGCATAGCGCACCTGGTCAATGCTGAACAGCGCAATGTCGTCGCGGCTCAAGCCCAATTCGCGCATTGCCTGCAGCGCGCCCAGGGTCATCAGCGCGTTCAGGCCGAAAATGACATCGGGCCACTTGCCGCTCTGCAGGTAGTTGCGCACCGCGTCCCGGGCCGGCGCCTGGACGAAGTCGCCGTGCACAACCTCCAGAACGGTCGGTTCTGGCCACTGTTCCAGTGCCCGACGGATCCCGGCAAGGCGCGACAAGGAGATATTGGAGCGTTGCGGCCCGGCCACTACCAGCAGCCGGCGCAAGCCCTGTGCGAGCAGCGCCCGAGCGCCCTGGTAACCACTTTGCTCGTTGTCCAGGTACACGCCGGCGAATGGGGCGCCAGTCAGCTGACGGTCGATCTGCACCACCGGGATCGACGACATCACCAGCTTGGGCAGGTAGCTTGGCTGGTAGGTATCATCATCGCTGATAGCCGACAGGATCAGCCCCGCCACCTGATAGCTGAGCAGCGTATCGATCGCCCGCGCCTCCAGCTCTTCGGAGCCATCGGTATCGAACAACATCAAGGTGTAGTCGCGCTTCTTCGCCTCGCGCGTGATCGCCTTGATGATTTCACCGTAAAACGGGTTCTCCAGGCTTGCCGTCACCAGGCCGACCAACCGGCTTTCACGGTTCTTGAGGTTGCGGGCAAAGGCATTGGGCACGTAGTTAAGCTCGCGAGCCACTTTCAGTATCTGCTCTAACGTCTCCTTCTTGACCTTCTCCGGCTGGTTGAGCGCACGCGAGACCGTGACGGTGGTCATGTTCACACGCTTGGCGATGTCGGTGATGGTGGCTTTGACTGGTCTGGTCATGGACGCTCGGAAGGTGGCGAAGGCGCGGGTACGTTGATGACCGGATTTTCACCGATTCGGGGCCAACCGACAAATCGCAGCAGATTGTAGGAGAAAAGAGGCTGTGTTAGCTTCCGCAATGTAAACGTTAACATTGCACTGCCCAACGCTTGATCAGCCTGTCATTGCGCAAGATCCGGCTGATCTGCTTTTGCAATGCTGACAATCACCAAAACCCAACAGACCAACAACAAGGGTGTACGCATGGATTACGTGATCGGTGTCGACATCGGCACGCAGAGTACCAAGGCACTGCTGATGTCAACGCAGGGGGAAGTGCTGGCCCAGGCATCAGCCAGCTATCAGGTGGAGCAGCCCCGCCCGTTGTGGGCACAGCAATGGCCACAAGTATGGCTGGATGCGGTGTACGACACGGTAGCCGCCAGCGTTCGCCGAAGCCAGGTGCCAGCAGCCCGGGTCAAGGCCATTTGCATCAGCAGCCTCTACGGTGGCTCGGGCATCCCGGTAGACGCCGGCATCGAGCCTCTGCACCCCTGCCTGATCTGGATGGACCGGCGGGCTATCGCCGAGGCCGAATGGGTGCGTAGCCACCTGGACGTCGAACAACTGGCGCGCATTACCGGCAACGGCGTTGACAGCTATTACGGCTACACGAAGATGCTCTGGATCAAACGCAACCTGCCAGAGGTCTGGAGCAGGACCCGCTACTTGCTGCCTCCCAACAGCTATGTGCAATACCATCTGACCGGCGAACTTGCGGTGGACCACAGTTCTGCAGGCAATATCGGTGGCATCTATGACCTGGCGGCACGCGCCTGGTCGCCCGACATGATGGAAGCACTGGGCATCGACCCCGCACTCATGCCACAACGCCTGGTGGCGCCCGGGCAAATCATCGGCCACCTGCTTCCGGCGGCAGCGCAGCGGTTGGGGCTGCTGCCTGGCACGGCGGTGGTCGCTGGCGGTGTCGATGCGGCGATGGCAACGCTGGCAGCCGGAGTGGTTGCCCCGGGCAACCATGTGGCGATGCTGGGCACCAGCATGTGCTGGGGCTTTATCAAACAGCACAGTGATGCAAGCCCGGGCCTGATCAACATGCCTTATGTGCACGAAACCGCCACCACCACCTACAGCTTTGGCGGCGCAATTACTGCAGGCGCTGCAATCAGCTGGTTCCGTGAGCAGTTCTGTACCGAGGAAAAGCAGGCGGCGGCTCTGTTACCCGGCGTCGAGGTGCACCAGTTGATCGAACGGGAGGCTGCCAAGACTCCCGCAGGTGCAGAAGGCCTGCTGTTTTTGCCGTACCTCATGGGCGAGCGCACCCCTATCTGGGACGCCAGGGCCTCGGGTGCCTATGTCGGCCTGTCGCTGTTCCATCACAAGGCCCATCTGTACCGCGCGGTCCTCGAAGGCCTGGCCTTTGCATTGCGCCACAACATGCAACAAGGCGGTGATACGGGGTGCAACCTTGACCCGCAACTGATCGTGGTAGGCGGTGGCACGGCATCAGACCTGTGGATGCAAATCATCGCCGATGTTACCGGGCACGACGTGTTCACCATCGAAGAGCAAGTGGAAGCACCTTTAGGCGGCGCCGTCCTCGCAGCCATGGCAATAGGCGCGGTCGAAAATGTCGAGGTCATCCGCCAGTGGCGCACCCTGCGCCTGAGGGCTCGGCCAGACCTTGCGAACACAACCTTGTATGACCAGATGTTTGCCGATTACTGCGCTTCCTATGACGCATTGAAACCGATCATGCATCGCCTGGCCGACCTGGCAAGACAGCAGCCAGCACCTGTGCCTGCCACCCTGTCACGCACCGCCCAGCCACTTGCCGACTGAGATCAATCACAAGAGAGATGCCAACATGTCCACATGGCTTAGCCAGCTGAAGCAACACAGCACAGTGGTCGCCGACACCGGCGATGTCCAGGCGGTACGCCGTTTCGCGCCGCAGGATGCCACCACTAACCCTTCATTGGTGCTCAAGGCCATGAAGTCGGGCCAATACGACACCTTGCTCGAAGACCTGTGCACCACAGCCGTCGCCTCCGGCTTGCCCATGCCGGAGGCGATCGATTATGTCTGTGACCGCCTGGTGGTAGCCTTGGGCTGCAGCTTGATGCAGTACGTCCCAGGCCGGGTATCGAGTGAGGTAGACGCAAGGCTGTCGTTCGACACACAGGCAAGCATGATGAAAGCCCGGCGGTTGACCGCACTGTATGAGGCCGCCGGCGTCTCACGCGACCGCATCCTGATAAAGCTGGCGGCAACCTGGGAAGGTATCCGCGCGGCGGCTGAACTGGAGCGTGAGGGTATTCAGTGCAATCTGACACTGATCTTCAGCCTGGCCCAGGCCCGCGCGTGTGCGGAAGCCGGGGTGTTCCTGATTTCGCCATTCGTGGGCCGGGTACTGGATTGGCATCGCCAGGCCCTGCCTGAAACAACGTTCGTGCCAGCACAGGAGCCGGGGGTCGGGTTGGTCATGGCCTGTCAGCACTTCATGCGCCGCCACGGTTACGCGACATCGGTGATGGCGGCGAGCTTTCGCAATGTGGGGGAAATCGTTGCGCTGGCAGGATGCGATCGGCTGACGATCAGCCCGGCACTGCTTGAGGAGCTGGCTGGCACCGAAGGTAGTCTACCGGCTGCCCTCGTCGAAACCTCAGAATGCGAGACGCCGCCAGCACCACTGAGCGAGGCTGATTTTCGCTGGCAAATGAATGAGGACGCGATGGCGACCGAAAAGCTGGCTGAAGGGATACGCGGCTTCACCCACGATCAGCGGGCGCTGGAGGCAATTGTTGGGCAACATTTCGGGGGATGAGGATGGGTGCTCACCCAGTTGCCTGACCCAACCTGAAAGCGGGGCAATGCCCTCGGCAATGTATGGTCGCCGAGGGCTTTGCTCATCAGCCATCAACCGTCAATTGGTTTCCAGCTGATACGCCTTGCTCACGAACAACGCCGCAAACAGGCTCTTGCCTTCCTTGAAGGTGTACTGCTCTTCGAACTTGCCTTCCTCGACCAACTTCTGCCCGATGGCACATTCCGAGTCACTGTGGTTCTTGCCCTTGGAGCCAAAATCACTGCTCCACGATGACAGCCCAACCTCCTGGCAGAAAGCTGCGAACTTCGCCTTGGGGACTTGCTGCTGGTAATCGCTGAAAGCCTCTTTCAACGGTTTGAAGCCGCTGTAGCTCACCGAGTAGTTCTCGACCTTTGCCTTGCGCGCAAAACCACTCACTGTTTCGGCCAATACCGACTGACCGGTGTAAGGGCTGTATGCACCAATCAGCATGGCACTGAGCGCACTCTTGAGTTGGGTTTCGACATCGTCCAGCTCCGGCAGCGACTGGAAGTCGGCCTTGCGCACGATCTCACCTACCTTGGAGCCATCGTTGCGGTGGGTCACGACAAACGCCATCGAGCCTTCACCGTCACTGGAGCGCTTGATGGTGAAGTCCAGGTCAACCGTGGTGCCAAAATCGCCCGTACTGCTGACCAGAAACGCGCCTGTCACCGGCTGGCGGACCGCCATGTTGGCCCCCCAGGCGAACCCCGACTCAGTGGCCCGGCCATTGGCGGTCAGCTCTGCACGTGGCTGGATCTCGTCGCTGACATCAGCCACCAGAACCACTTCGGCGCCCTTGCTGGCAACGTAGGGGTTGGCCATCTGCATGCCGAGCAGCTGGATGTGAATGGTACCGTCCTTGCTGTCACCGTCGTGAGACAGCTTCAGCGCATCGGCTTTCAGGTATATGCCGGCAACATTACGGCTGACGTTGAGCTGGTACTTGGCCCAACCCGCCAGGCCTTCTTCCGTCGAACTGCCGCGGACCGATTCCATCAAGCCTGACAGGCCGCGCATGAACTGTTGGGCGCCGTTGGTCTGCGCCGCAGTGACACGGATTTCAGGCTCGGCGACGGTCAGGTTGCCGGAAAACGCCGAGTAGGAAATGTCCCCCTCAGACAGTACATCCTCAAGGAAATAGCGCTCCTTGAAGTCGTCGTAGTAGGCCAGCGCAGCCTTCTTACCCGAGCTGGAGACCATCGCATAGCCACCGCCGAGCACCAGCACCGCCGCGGCCACACCGCCAATCAGCAGCTGCTTCTTGTTCATCTGTTTGATCATGGTGTTTGCCTCACTGGACCATCGCGGAAGCGTTGTTCCAGTCGTTCACGTACTTTTGGGAGACCTCGGGGGTCCAGCTGAAATCGATACCGGCGTTGGGGAATTCCTTGGCCAGTACGGCACCGAACGACACGCGGTCGGCACAGTGGTCCTGCTTGCAAGCCTCGGGCTCACCCACGCTGTAGGCCCGGTAGGTAGGCACGGCACGGCCATCGTCCAGCGGGTAGTACGGCGTGGCGTTGGCCACCTGGGTCACGTACCAGCCTTCGCTGTATTCCTCGTCCGCAACCAGACGGCCCTTGCTCGGGAAGTCGATGGTGTAGAAGTCGCCCTGCGTGCCGGTAACGTGCACCATCATCGGCGTCACGCTGGCCGAGGTCGCAGGGTTTTGCTGCTCCAATGGCGAAGCGAAGCGCACCTTGATGCCGGCCATTTGTGCCAGCGCCTCGGTTTCACGCCCCTTGAAGTCGCTCATGCCATCCTGCAACTGCTGGTAACGCTCCAGTACGCGGGTATGCACGCGGGCCAGTTCCTGTTGGCGCTGACGCTCTTCACGCACCCGCCGCTGCTCACGCTGAACCGCCCAGTTCGTACCCTCGCGCACATCGAAGAACAGGCCCTGACGGTTGATGCCGATGCGGTTGCGGGTAATCTTCTGCGCGTCATTGCCCCAGATGTTGTTCGAGATCGCCGACAGGTCCTTGACGATGAACAAGGTGGCCACATCCGTGGTGGTCGGCGAGGTGGTCTTGATCAGGTCGAAGATTTCCAGCGCGGCTTCCTTGTACTTGGCCGCGTCCAGGGCAAACGACTCGTCCGGGGTGACCACCACGTAGTACGGGTCGCTGCCGAACGGGCGCAGTACGCCGTAGCTGGAACGGCTGAAGGTCAGGTACACCTTCATCTGCCGGCCGGGGATTTCGCCCACCAGGAACGCGGCTTGGTCAGCTTGCGCGGTGAGGTAGGAAACAGCCTTGTTCTTCACCGCAGGCTCGAGGTTCTTGATGAAGATCAGGCCGCTCGGGTGCGCGTAGACGCGGTTCCAGTTATCACCCCGGTAGGTGCCCACGGCCTTCCAGCTGATTTTTTCGAAGCTGCCTTCGCCAAAGCCGGAGGCCGGGCACGGCATGGCCGGGGTGGTGCCGAACGACAGGGTGTCGCCATCGCCGATGATCGACTTGCTGAGCACCCATTTGCAGCCAGCGCCGTCCGTTACCTGCATCAGGTTGCGGTTTTCCAGGACCACCGAGCGGCCGAAGTCCGAGGTGGGGGCTGCTGCTACTGCTGTGGCAGGTGCCGGGACAGGCGGCACAACAGGAGCTGGTGCCGGGGCTTCGGCGGCCGGCGCAGGGGCCGGTTCTGCAGCTACGGCTGGGGCAGGCGCGGGAGCCGGGGTAGCTTCTGCTTTCGCGGGTGCGGCTTCAACTACCGCCGGGGCTGGCTCAGCAGCAGGGGCTGAAGCCGCTGCAGCAGCAACCGGTGCTTCTGGCTGCACAGGTGCCGGCACTGGCGCAGGTGCTGCAACCGGCGCAGGGGCAACTGCGGCAGGCGCGGCCGCCAGGGTGACCAGCCCCAGGTTGCTGGCATTGCCCGAGCCGCTGGCGTACAGGTTGCCCTTGGCATCGACCGCCTTCCAGCTCACCTTGGCAGTGGAGCAGTCCTTGGCGAACACGAACGGCAGCTTGGTCAGCAGGCCAGACAGCAGCTCCTGGTTGTCCCACGCCGGGCGGGTGATGGTCAGGTCGACCTGGGGCTTGCACCAGCTGGTGGCATCCCCAGGCACTTCGACCTTGATGTTGTCTTTCTTGGAAAAGGCCAGCTCATGGGCGAACGCCTGCGGTACCAGACCACAAGCGCCGATCACTGCCAGCGCGAGCGCGTGCTTTTTCATGGAGTTCCTCAGATCAGTTCCCAGGTGCCATTGGCTTGTTTGCAGAAGGTGTTCTGCTCTTGCTCAGTCTTGCCGCTTTGCGATTTCAGGCTGACGGTGACAGGGCGGCAGGCCGCTTCGGCGGCAACTGTCTGGGTCGGCAGCGACTGCACCGAGTCCAGGTCGAAGCCTTGGGTTTCCTTGCTGGCAGCAACGTCCAGCTCGTCCAGGTTCACCGCCGGGGTCACGCGCTTGGCCACGGCCTGGGCCTTGGGCTCGACGTAGTTCTTGTGCACATAGCCAACGGTCACACCCTTGCGCCCGACCAGGATCCAGTCACCGGTGGAACCCACGGCGGTGAATTCGGTGTGGTTCTTCAGGCTGCCTACCTTCTCGCCAGTCTGATTGGGCGCGGCGCGCACATTGAGGTTGTCGCTGGTGGTCACATACGGCTCGTTGATCAGCTTCATCGACGGCACCGCCTGGATCTTCGGCGCACGCTTGACCTCGACCTGCTTGGTCTTGGTGTATTCCTTGCCCGGCACGATCTGCGCGGTGGCACCCGAATGGTCGGACTTCCAGGTCACCGGCTGGGCGCTGGCGGTGGTCTGCTGCTGGCTCAGCACCTCCTGGGTGCGCAGCGCCAGGGCCTGCTGGTCCTTCTCGTCCAGCATGTGGCCGATACGGTTGCCCATGTAGGCACCGATGCCACCCGCGATCAGGGCTGCGGCGATCTTGCCGTTACCACTGCCCATGGTCGAGCCGATGGCCACACCGGCCAGGCCACCGATCACGGTGCCCGCTTGCTCTTTGCTGATACCGAGCTGTGCACAGGCCGTGGTAGAGGCGATGGCGACCGCCAGAAGGGACGCGACGAATTTCTTGTGCAAGTGGAGCACTCCATTTTCGGTGGGGCGCACAGCCGCGTACCGCAGCCAATGGTTGGCGGCAGCATTCAAAGTTGTGCGGGGTTTTCAGAAAGTGTGCAGCACTGGCCGCAGACGACAATTCAGCCGTCCAGCGAGGGGCGCAGGGGGAGACCAGTACGGCGCAAAGCATCCAACGAATCCATGTCAGGAAGAGTTCATCGCCCAGCGCGCGTAATCATTACGGCGTGTGGCCTGGGCGTGAGTGGCGTATCAGAGCGCCGCATTGTAGCCTAAGGTGCCATTGGCAGTTCAAGACAAAATGTTGCAGGAAGCCTGTCTGATGTATTGGTAGAAATCCGTCCTACAACTTGTACTCAGAATTATCCCCTTCCTTGTAGGGCGTTTCCCAAACATACTGCCAACCCGCTCAAACGGTTGCGACGGATTCGGTCGCGCTCTAGTCTCGGCTCGTCGTTGTGAAATCAGCGACCGGCTTTGACAGGCCGACTACTCAAGTTTCCGTTGCAGCGCTTAATGGCAGCTGTGCATGGGGCACATTCGTGTGCGCCGGGTCCTTGGGTACCGGTCTGTCAACCCATGTATAGCTGCCTCCATTCGTTTGACAGCGTTGCCAGGCGGCTCCACTACCCAAGGAGCTTACATGCGCAAGACAGTCCCCGATCCGCCCTACTCCCCCGATTCCACCCAGATCCTGCAAGACACCCTGGTCCAGTCTTCAGAGTACGTGCTCTGCGCCCTGTCCGTGGCCCGCCAATCCGTGCAACTCGAACCTACCGCCCACAGCTCGATCGTGATGCAGGCCGTAATTCATGAAATGGAAGCGGTACAGGGACTGGTCGAGTCGGCGTTGATGCAGTTGCAGATGCGGCCGCATTTACCCACAGAGCCTCACACCTTGCATTAGCAGGTCAGGCCTATTCGCGGGCACGCCCGCTCCCACAGGGTCATCACAGCCGTCACGCACTGCACAGTACCTGTGGGAGCGGGCGAGCCCGCGAAGAGGCCAGCCCAGGCAACCCAAAATCCAGGGAAACAAAACAATGCCCACCGACAACACAAAAGAACCCACCACAGTCGGCAAGACCTGCTTCTACCAAGGCGAAAACAACACCCACCCGCTGTTCCGCATCGAACCCGGCATCCCCTGCCAGGACGCCCGCGAGCAGGCCTCCGAACTGATGGGTTACGTGCGCGACCTGATCATCACCGGCCTGATGGACGGCGACCAGAAACTGATCTGGGCCTCGCATTACCTGAGCGCAATGGCCAAGGCGCTGCTGGATGATGCTGAGTTGGGGATGATGAAAAAGTAAGCCGCAACGAAAAAGCCCCCGAAAGCTTTCGCTTCCAGGGGCTTGATCTTGTATGGCGGAGAGATAGGGATTTGAACCCTAGGTACTGTTGCCAGTACAACGGATTTCGAATCCGTCCCGTTCGACCACTCCGGCATCTCTCCAATGCCGCGCATCATACCAGCGTTCTTTTAAAACGCAAACCTTTTTTTCAAAAAAACCGCGTGGTATCAGGCGCTTGCGTGAACGCGTCGCTTACAGCGGCACGCCCAGGCGCTTGGCAACTTCTTCGTAGGCTTCGATCACGTCGCCCAGGCCCTGGCGGAAGCGGTCCTTGTCCATCTTCTTACGGGTTTCTTTGTCCCACAGGCGGCAGCCGTCCGGGCTGAACTCGTCGCCCAGCACGATCTGGCCGTGGAATACGCCGAACTCCAGCTTGAAGTCGACCAGCAGCAGGCCGGCGTCATCGAACAGCTTGCTCAGCACTTCGTTGACCTTCAACGACAGCTTCTTCATTTCTACCAGCTGCTCGGCGGTGCCCCAGCCGAACGCGACAACGTGGGATTCGTTGATGAAGGGGTCGCCCTTTTCGTCGTTCTTCAGGAACAGCTCGAAGGTGGACGGCTCCAGCTTGATACCCTCCTCCACGCCCAGGCGCTTGACCAGGCTGCCGGCAGCGTAGTTGCGCACCACGCACTCGACCGGGATCATGTCCAGTTTCTTCACCAGGCACTCGTTGTCGCCCAGCAGCTTGTCGAACTGGGTCGGCACGCCGGCTTCTTCCAGTTTCTGCATGATGAAGGCGTTGAACTTGTTGTTCACCATGCCTTTGCGGTCGAGTTGTTCGATACGCTTGCCGTCGAACGCCGAAGTGTCGTTACGGAACAGCAGGATCAAGCGGTCGGCGTCGTCGGTCTTGTAAACCGATTTGGCCTTGCCGCGGTAAAGTTCTTCGCGTTTTTCCATGATTGGGCTCCGCTTGCTTGAGGTGTTGGGCTAGGCGATTTCGCGCCAGTCGAGCCCGTGTTCCTGATTCGCCACCTGGAGCCAGTCCGGGTCGCACCCAAGGGTGTCGACGAAGCACTGGCGGGCCAAGTGTGGCAGGTTGTTCTTGCTGCTGAGGTGGGCCAGCACCAGGTGTTGCAGGTTGTTCCAGCCCAACTCGTGCACCAGGCGCGCGGCCTGGTGGTTGTTCAAATGCCCTTGCATGCCACCCACCCGCTGCTTCAAAAAGGCCGGATAGTGACCGCGTGCCAGCAGGTCGCGGCAGTGGTTGGCCTCGATCAGCAGTGCATCCAGGCCCTGGTAACGCTCCAACAGCAGCGCATCGTACGAACCCAGATCAGTGAGCATGCCAAAACGCCGCTGACCATCGCTGACCACGTACTGCAATGGCTCGTAAGCATCGTGCTCGACCCGCGCTGCGGTCACTTCCAGGCTGCCGACGCGCAGGCTTTGGCCACAAGCGAGAAAACCGGCCACCTCCACCGGCTTGCGCATGCCGCGCAAGGTCCCTTGGCTGAGGTAGACCGGTACATTGTAGCGCCGTGACAGCAAGCCGACCCCATGCACGTGGTCGGCATGTTCGTGGGTGACCAGTACCGCACTGAGCTGGGCCGCCGACACACCGAGCAGCGCCAGGCGCCGCTCGGTTTCGCGCAGGGAAAAGCCGCAATCGACCAGGATGAACGTGTCACCACTGGCGATCAGCGTGCCGTTCCCTTGGCTGCCGCTTCCGAGTACCGCGAAGCGCACTTAGCCCAGGTGGTCCTGAATGGCGCTCAGCACGCGGCGGGCGACATCGGCCGGAGCCACGGTGTTGATGTTTTTCTCGACCGTGACCTGCACGCTCTCACCCACCTTGCTCAGACGAACCTGGTAACGCTCGGCACGGGCCTCACGCTCTTCCTTGGTCGGCTCGCTGCCGAACAGGCGGCTGAAGAAGCCAGGCTGATTCTGCTTGTCGTCAGGCTTTTCGGACAGGTTGATGTAGTACAGGCCCAGGCTGCGGTTGATGTCCTCGACACGCCATTCGCCACCCTGCTCCAGGGCACGGCCTACGCCAGACCAGGCGCGGTCCAGGTCAGAGCCCAGGTACAGCACCGGGTTGCCGCTGCCGTCTTCGCTCAGGCTGACGCGGCTTGGGGCGTCGAAATCGCGCGCGGCCAGCAGCGACACCGAACCACCCTTCTCGGCGCTGCGGTTCATGCTGGCAAGCATTTCGTCGACCAGCAGGGCATCGGTGCCGATATTGCTGGAGGTGGACGGGAACGCAGGATCGGCAGTGCTGCCCGCCGGGCGCTCGACGCTGACCACATACACCTCGGAGGTGTTGCGCTGCACGCCAGGCTCCATGCGCACACGCACACGCACCTCGCTGTCACCGCTGCTGGCAGTGCTGGCCAGACGCTGGCCAAGCGATGCCGACAGCTCATCGAAACGCTGCCAGGTGGTATTGAACTCACCTGTCTGCGGGCGCTCTTCAGCAATGCGGAAGCCGTTGTCCTCGAAGAACTGCCGGGCTACCGGCCACACTTCGGCTGGCGAATGCTGGGCAAGCACCCAACGGCTGCTGCCGCTGCGCTGCAGGCTGTAGTCGGTGACCTGGGCGGCACCGCCAGTCAGCGGTTGCGGGCGAGGCACTTCGAACTCACCCTTGACGTTATCGTCAGCGACGTTACGCGGAATCGGCAGCAGCGGGTCAAGGCGCTTGACGTTGCTGGCGTCCGGCGGCAGTTGCATCGGCGCGGTCGGGTGCGCCTGCAGGTAGTCACTGCCGCGGTCGCGGAAATAGCCATCCTCGCCCCACAGCCAGCCACACCCGCTGGTGCTGGAGATAATCAGGGCAAGGGCGGAAAGACCAGCCAGTCGCTTCATGCGGTGTACTTCCTCTTAAACCAGTACGCCGGACTGGCGCAAGGCAGTACGGACTTTTTCGTGGCAGCCTTCGCTCAGCCAGGTCAGGGGCAGGCGAATACCTTTTTGCATCAGGCCCATTTCGACGAGCGCCCATTTCACCGGGATCGGGTTGGACTCGCAGAACAGGTCTTTGTGCAGCGGCATGAGTTTTTCGTTGATTGCGCGGGCCTTCTCGGCATTGCCCTCAAGGGCGGCCTCGCACAGGTCGGCCATTTCGCGCGGAGCGACGTTGGCGGTGACGGAGATGTTGCCCTTGCCACCCATCAGGATCAGCTCGACGGCAGTCGGATCGTCGCCGGACATGACGATGAAGTCCTTGCTGACGCCATCGAGGATGGCCTTGGCGCGGGCCAGGTCGCCCGTGGCTTCCTTGATGCCGATGATGTTCGGCACGGTCGACAGGCGGATCACGGTCTCGGCCTGCATGTCGCAGGAGGTACGGCCGGGAACGTTGTAGAGGATCTGCGGGATGTCGACGGCTTCGGCAATGTGCTTGAAGTGCTGGTACAGGCCTTCTTGCGTTGGCTTGTTGTAGTACGGCACAACCAGCAGGCAGGCGTCGGCGCCAGCATTCTTGGCGTTCTGGGTCAGGTGCACGGCTTCGGCGGTGGAGTTGGCACCGGTGCCGGCGATGACCGGAATCGGTTTGGCGCTGCGTTTGACGCGCTCGACCACGTGTTTGATGACCAGGATGTGTTCTTCGACATCCAGCGTGGCCGACTCACCGGTGGTGCCGACAGCGACGATCGCATGGGTGCCGTTTTCCAGGTGGAAGTCTACAAGTTTGTCGAGGCTGCCCCAGTCAACACGCCCTTGTGCATCCATGGGTGTGACCAATGCCACCATACTGCCCGCAATCATGTAACTGCTCCTGCCGGAAAAAGAGAGCGGTAATGGTACTGGGGGCATCGACCTTGCACAAGCGAAGCAGGCGGGTGGAGCATTCCCCTCGGCGGCTTATTTCGCTACCCTTGACCCTTTGATCGGTGCAGCGCGGCCCGTCGGGCCGTCGACCTTGCTCCCCGCCAGCGTCCAAGACCTCGCATGCGAGCCCCGGGCCCTGCCGACAGGAGGCTTTTGCCCGTCCTGTGCCGACCGCTCATCGCTTTAGGAATGCTGCATGTCCACCCCCACCGTCCGCGAACAATTCCTTGTCATCAGTGCCCTGGGCCCGAACCCCATGGAGCTGGCCAACGTCCTCAGCCGCGCTGCCTTCGAAAACCGCTGCGCGGTGGTCACCTCGCGCCTGAGCCGCCACGGCGAGACCAGCGCCCTGGTGCTGCAGGTGGGCGGCAGCTGGGACGCCCTGGCACGCCTCGAATCCACCCTGCCAGGCCTGGGCAAGAAACACGGCCTGACGCTCGACGTGGTCCGCAGCGCCGACCAGGAAGTGCGCCCGCAGGCCCTTCCATATGTGGCCTACGTCAGTGCTGCCTACCGCCCGGACATCATCAACGAGCTGTGCCAGTTCTTCCTCGACCACCGCGTCGAGCTGGAAGCCATGACCTGCGACACCTACCTGGCGCCGCAAACCGGTAGCAGCATGCTCAACGCCCAGTTCACCGTGATTCTGCCGGCCGGCACGCAGATCAGCTGGCTGCGCGACCAGTTCCTGGACTTTGCCGATGCCCTGAACCTCGACGCACTGATCGAGCCATGGCGTCCACAGAACCCAATGTAAGGAAACCGATCATGGCTGTAGCACTCGACCAACCTGTTGCCGACTTCCAGGCCCAGGCCACCAGCGGGCAAACCGTCAGCCTTGCCGAACTCAAGGGCCAGCAGGTGGTGGTGTACTTCTACCCCAAGGACAGCACCCCAGGCTGCACCACCGAGGGCCAGGGCTTCCGCGACCAGCACGATGCCTTCACCGCAGCCAACACCGTGGTATTCGGTGTGTCGCGCGATGGCATCAAGTCACACGAGAACTTCAAGGCCAAGCAAGGCTTCCCGTTCGAGCTGATCAGCGACAAGGACGAGGCCCTGTGCCAGCTGTTCGATGTGATCAAGCTGAAGAAGCTGTATGGCAAGGAGTACATGGGCGTTGACCGCAGCACCTTCCTGATCGACAAGGACGGTGTGCTGCGCCAGGAATGGCGTGGCGTGAAGGTGCCCGGGCATGTGGATGCAGTTCTGGCTGCTGCTCAGACCTTGAACAAGGCTTGAAATTGAATGGGCTGCCTTGCAGCCCTTCGCGGGCACGCCCGCTCCCACAGGAATTGTGCAGGGCCCAGTGGGAGCGGGCGTGCCCGCGAAGGGCCGCAGAGCGGCCCAATGACATTCAAAGCATCGGTGAAACGCTAGGCTCCTGCTTGGGCCACGCATCCAGCACGGCCTTGATCAGCGTCGCCAGCGGGATGGCGAAAAATATCCCCCAGAACCCCCATAGCCCGCCAAACAGCAGCACTGCACAAATAATCGCCACCGGGTGCAGGCTCACCGCTTCAGAGAACAGCAGCGGCACCAGCACATTGCCATCCAGCGCCTGGATGATCGCGTACACCGTCATCAGGTAGATGAACTGGTCGCCCCAGCCCCACTGGAACAGCGCAATCAAGGTGACCGGCACAGTCACGACCACCGCGCCCACGTAAGGCACCACCACCGACAGCCCCACCAGCAACGCCAATAGCGCTGCGTAGTTGAGCCCCAGGCTGATGAAGGCAATGTAAGTGGCAATGCCGCAGATCAAGATCTCGATGCCCTTGCCACGGATGTAGTTGGCGATCTGCCGGTTCATCTCGTTCCCCACCCGGCTCAACAAGGTGCGCTGGCGCGGCAGGTAGCCGCTGACCCAGCGGCCAATGAGTTCGCGATCCTTCAGGAAGAAGAACACCAGAATCGGCACCAGCACCAGATAGATCATGGCGTTGACCAGCAGTGGCAGGCTGGACAGCGAGAAGGTCAGCGCCCATTGACCAAATTTGCCAATTTCACCGCGCACCGACTCGATGGCGTGCAATACCTGCTCGTCCGACACCAGGTGCGGATAGCGCTCCGGCAGCAGCAACAACAACGACTGCCACTTGCCGAGCATGCCCGGCAGCTCGTTGAACAGCGTGATCAACTGGTGCCACAGCAGCGGTACCAGCACCAGCATGAACACCGCCAGTGCGCCCATGAATAAGGCGAACACCAGCATCACCGCCAGCCGTGTAGGTACGCGCACACGCTCCAGGGCGTTGACCAGCCCCTGCATCAGAAACGCCAGCACCATGCCCGCCAGCACCGGCGCGAGCATGCCGCCCAGGGTGAGCACTGCGGTAAACGCCAGGAACAACAGGACCGCCAGCACCACCGCTTCCTCATCGGAGAAGTAGCGCTGCACCCAGTCGCGAAAGACTTTGAACATTGACGATCCTTGGAAAAGACTCAGGCCTTGCGCAGCCAGTAAGTATAGGTACCGGCCTCGGCCGTTTCATGCAGCAGGGTATGACCGGCCAACTGGGCGAAAGTGCGGAAGTCGCGCTGGGAGCCTGCGTCAGTGGCGATTACCTTGAGCACAGCGCCACTGGCCAGGCGATTGAGTTCCATCTTGGCCTTGAGCAGTGGCAAAGGACAATTCAGCCCGCTGGCGTCCAGTTCGGCGTCGCAGGTCAGGGTGTTACTCATCGCAGGGTCTCCAAAGGCATCGCCAGGCTGCTTCTTGGCATGGCTGGCTAGGATAGCGCCACTGGTCGTCAACGTGTGAGCCCGCTACAGTAGGTATCTTTGATCCGACGCGAGCTTCATGCATGAATCTACTGCGCCCTACCCTGCTGACGCTGGCCTGCCTGATGGCCCTTCCCGGCCATGCTGACGACCTGCCATCACTGGGTGATGCCAGTTCTGCGATCGTCTCGCCGCAACAGGAGCACCAACTGGGCCGCGCCTGGCTCAGCCTGCTGCGTGGCCAGGTCAATCAGCTCAACGACCCTCAGCTCAAGGACTACGTCGAAACCAGCGTTTACAAGCTGGCCGAAACCAGCCAGCTGCAGGACCGGCGCCTGGAGTTCATCCTGATCGACAGCCGCGAGCTCAACGCCTTCGCAGCCCCAGGTGGCATTGTCGGGGTCAACGGTGGTCTGTTCCTCAACGCCCAGACCGAGGGCGAATATGCCTCGGTACTGGCCCACGAACTGGCGCACTTGTCGCAACGCCACTTCGCGCGTGGTGTCGAGGCCCAGCAGCGGATGCAGCTGCCGATGATGGCGGCGCTGCTGGCCGGCATCGTGCTGGCCGCAGGTGGCGCCGGCGATGCGGGCATCGGCATGATTGCCGGCACCCAGGCAGCGGCCATCCAGGAGCAGCGGCGCTTCTCGCGCCAGAACGAACAGGAAGCCGACCGCATTGGCATCCAGAACCTGGAAAAGGCCGGCTACGACCCGCGCAACATGCCGACCATGTTCGAGCGCCTGGCACGCCAGTACCGGTATGACGCCAAACCGCCGGAATTCCTGCTGACCCACCCGGTGACCGAATCACGTATTGCCGACACCCGTAACCGCGCCGACCAGGCGCCCAAGGGTGGTATCGAAGACAGCATGCGCTACCAGCTGATCCGCGCCCGGGTGGCACTTACCTACGAAGGCACACCGGGGCTTGCCGCCAAACGCTTCCGTGCCCAACTGGACGAAGACCCAAAGCTGGACGCTGCACGTTATGGCCTGGCCTTGGCACAGATCAAGGGTGGGCAATTGAACGAGGCGCGTGAAATGCTCAAGCCGCTGCTGGCCAAGGCGCCCAACGACATCACCTACAACCTGGCGCAAATCGACCTGGACATCACCAACAACCGTCTTGCCGACGCCCAGCAGCGCGCCGAACGGATGCAGGGGCTGTACCCGGGCAACTACCCGTTGAAACAGGTGCGTGCCGACCTGCTGGTGAAACAGAACAAGCCGGCCGAGGCCGAGAAGGTGTTGAACGAGCTGGTCAAGAGCCGCCCGGATGACCCGGACGTGTGGTACGACATGGCTGAAGTGCGGGGTTTGTCGGGCAATACCATCGGCTTGCACCGGGCACGGGCCGAGTACTTCACACTGGTCGGCGACTTTGACCAGGCAATCCAGCAGCTGGATTACGCCAAGCGCCGGGCGGGTGGGAATTTCCCGCTGGCCTCACAGATTGACCAGCGCCAGCGCGAGATCATGGAGCAGCGGCGCATGGTTCAGGAAATGATGGGGCGCTGAAGACGACTCGCGGGCTTGCCCGCTCCCACAGCTACTCCACCGCCTTGGTAAACGGTGCAATATCTGTGGTAGCGGGCGAGCCCGCGAAGAGTATGACGCGGTCTGGCGTCAGGCATTACCAGACAGCTTCAGCCGCGCCGCCTGGGTAAAGTCCAGCATGCGGTTAAGCGGCTTGATGGCCTTGGGCACCAGCGCCGGGTCGACAAAAATTTCGTTGGTGCCGTTACGCAGGCAATCCAGCACCCGCTCCAGGGTGTTCATCGCCATCCACGGACAATGCGCACAGCTGCGGCATGCCGCGCCGTTGCCGGCGGTGGGAGCTTCGACAAATTCCTTGTCCGGGCACAGCTGCTGCATCTTGTAGAAGATGCCGCGGTCAGTGGCGACGATGAAGGTTTTGTTCGGCAGGGTCTGGGCAGCCTTGATCAGCTGGCTGGTGGAACCCACCGCGTCAGCCAACTCGATCACCGCTTCCGGCGACTCGGGGTGCACCAGAATCGCAGCATCCGGGTACAGCGCCTTCATGTCGGCCAACTGGCGCGACTTGAACTCTTCGTGAACGATGCAGGCACCGTCCCACAGCAGCATGTCGGCACCAGTCTGCTTCTGGATGTAACGGCCAAGGTGCTGGTCCGGGCCCCAGATGATGGTTTCGCCGTTGTCCATCAGGCTTTCGACAATTTCCAGCGCACAGCTCGAAGTCACTACCCAGTCGGCGCGTGCCTTCACCGCTGCGGACGTGTTGGCGTAGACCACCACGGTGCGTTCAGGGTGCTGGTCGCAGAAAGCCGAGAACTCTTCTACCGGGCAGCCCAGGTCGAGCGAGCAGGTGGCCTCCAGGGTCGGCATTAGCACGCGCTTTTCCGGGGTGAGGATTTTTGCCGTCTCGCCCATGAAGCGCACACCGGCCACGATGACCGTTTCGGCAGGGTGATTCTTGCCGAAACGGGCCATTTCCAAAGAGTCGGATACACAGCCGCCGGTTTCTTCAGCCAGCGCCTGGATGACCGGGTCGCAGTAATAGTGGGCAACCAGCACGGCATTCTGGGCCTTGAGCTCGGCAGCGATGGCCGCACGGTATTCGGCCTCCTGCTCGGCTGTCAGCGGGTTGGGCTGCTTGGCGTCGAGGTGGGCCTGAACCAAAAGGCGTTCGGAAATCTGGGTCATGATCGCTGGACCTGCAGGCGCGCTTGCGCGTCAAATCGAGTGTATCACCCGGCCCTGGCAGATCGGCTAAGGGTGCCGGACGGCACGCTGACCGCCACGGCCCTCTGCGGGCGCGGATTATTATCGGAGGCCGAAGGCTACAGACAATCCAGCGATTACTAAAGGGGTTTTTGTG